>NZ_PQMX01000008.1:0-135246 GCF_004368385.1 Burkholderia sp. B10
TGATAGTGCGGATTCCCGTGTGAAAGTAGGTAATCGTCAGGCTCCCCTAAGCCAGAAACCCCCGCCCGAAAGGCGGGGGTTTTTGCGTTGGCGCGACGGAAAAGTCTTATGCCTTCGTGACTTGGTAGTAAGCTCTGCTGCCAGCGTGTCGCCCGAGGTCCCCTGCCTACATATATCGATCAGCCGCCCCAGCGGACGACGCATCGACAGGCCGAGAACGGATGCCTGTAGGCACAGCGCTAAGCAGTACACCCTCCCGGCTACCTGCTCCCTATAGTCACTTCGGCAGTCCGAACTGCGGGTTAATCTTGTGCTGCCCGCCAGAGCATGGTGCCGCTTGAGTGCGTCCCTCGGGCGGTCGGTAGCTCCTCGGAAATCGAACGGGTTATCGGCCCGCTGGACATCTATCGCTTCCAGCGATGGTGCACCACACCCCGCGATATCCGGACGCGTACTGCAATGAACTGCGGCCGATTTCCGATATCTCCCTCCGGCGACGAGCCGCAGCTGCGGTCCGTTCCGTCAAGATTTAGGGCTTGGCCGGCCGCGACCTGGTGGTCTCAGTCCGTGCAGCATGGGCGGCCCGGTGGCGTGTCCACGACATCGTCACTTGAGGGCGGCCAGGGTGGCGCGTAAGAGCGTGCACGGTGGGCACGTGTAGGTCGGGGCGAAGTTGTGCTGCCGATGTTTTGTGCCTTGGGCGCCTGCTATTACTCGATTGCGCCGACCGGGAGTGGCCTAGCCGGAGGCATTTTCAGCTCGATCGGCGTATGGCGACCGTCCTAACGGTCGCCATACAGCGAACTATGGCTGCACGGGCACTGGGGGGGCTGCTTATAACGCGCCCCAGCCATCGCCGACGAAGAGCGCGTCCGCCGTCGTGCGGAGATCACGCGCTTCGTAGCGTGCGCGAGCAACAGCGGATCTGCGATCCCAGCTCCAGCACAACGAAGCGCATTATGTCGAGCCCGTCTCCACGACATCCGAACCGCCGCCAAACACTCCAACCGACGCCGTTCCAATTGCCCGGCATGGAAATTGCGAAATTTTTTCGTCTACCTGCTTGGCATTCCGGGCAGGAGGTCGTATGATGGCGGTCTTTCGTTTTCAGCAAAGATGCAAATCGCTGCTGAAGACGGGGTCTGACGAAGATGTGGACGCCGATCGGCGGTCCTCTCGAGCTTGCCTTTAGCCGGGCGAGTGCGGGCGTCGGGTGTGTCGGTCTGGTGCCTGGAAGAAAATGAAAATAATCTTCCGGATGTGCTTGACAAGAGTGTGATGCACCCCCATAATCGTCAGTTCTCTACGGAGGGGTGCCCGAGTGGCTAAAGGGGGCAGACTGTAAATCTGTTGGCTTACGCCTACGTTGGTTCGAATCCAACCTCCTCCACCAGAACATCAGCGCAGAGAGCGGTAGGGAATCGTTAGTGGCCCGTGCGGGTGTAGCTCAATGGTAGAGCAGAAGCCTTCCAAGCTTACGACGAGGGTTCGATTCCCTTCACCCGCTCCAGTCCGCGAAGTTGAAGCGTTACATGCCCATGTGGCTCAGTGGTAGAGCACTCCCTTGGTAAGGGAGAGGTCGGCAGTTCGATCCTGCCCATGGGCACCAGCAGTAAAAAGTCAGTGTCTGTTTGCGCGCGGCGCAACATGTGAAATTCCTTTCGGGAGTTGAAAATGGCCAAGGAAAAGTTTGAGCGGACCAAGCCGCACGTCAACGTTGGTACGATCGGTCACGTTGACCACGGCAAGACGACGCTGACGGCAGCGATCACGACGGTGCTGACGAAGAAGTTCGGCGGCGAAGCGAAGGCCTACGACCAGATCGACGCGGCACCGGAAGAGAAGGCGCGCGGCATCACGATCAACACGGCACACGTCGAGTACGAAACGGCGAACCGCCACTACGCACACGTCGACTGCCCGGGCCACGCCGACTACGTGAAGAACATGATCACGGGCGCAGCGCAGATGGACGGCGCGATCCTGGTTTGCTCGGCAGCAGACGGCCCGATGCCGCAAACGCGCGAGCACATCCTGCTGGCACGTCAGGTTGGCGTTCCGTACATCATCGTGTTCCTGAACAAGTGCGACATGGTGGACGACGCTGAACTGCTCGAGCTGGTCGAGATGGAAGTTCGCGAACTCCTGTCGAAGTACGACTTCCCGGGCGACGACACGCCGATCGTGAAGGGTTCGGCCAAGCTGGCGCTGGAAGGCGACACGGGCGAGCTGGGCGAAGTGGCGATCATGAACCTGGCAGACGCACTGGACACGTACATCCCGACGCCGGAGCGTGCAGTTGACGGCGCGTTCCTGATGCCGGTGGAAGACGTGTTCTCGATCTCGGGTCGCGGCACGGTGGTGACGGGTCGCGTCGAGCGCGGCATCGTGAAGGTCGGCGAGGAAATCGAAATCGTCGGTATCAAGCCGACGGTGAAGACGACCTGCACGGGCGTTGAAATGTTCCGCAAGCTGCTGGACCAGGGTCAGGCAGGCGACAACGTCGGTATCCTGCTGCGCGGCACGAAGCGTGAAGACGTGGAGCGTGGCCAGGTTCTGGCGAAGCCGGGTTCGATCACGCCGCACACGCACTTCACGGCTGAAGTGTACGTGCTGAGCAAGGACGAAGGCGGCCGTCACACGCCGTTCTTCAACAACTACCGTCCGCAGTTCTACTTCCGTACGACGGACGTGACGGGCTCGATCGAGCTGCCGAAGGACAAGGAAATGGTGATGCCGGGCGACAACGTGTCGATCACGGTGAAGCTGATCGCGCCGATCGCGATGGAAGAAGGTCTGCGCTTCGCAATCCGCGAAGGTGGCCGTACCGTCGGCGCTGGCGTCGTCGCCAAGATCATCGAGTAAGCCAGTTATTCGTTGATCGACAGTTTTGGGGCTGGCAACAGCCGGCCCCAACATGGTTTAGGGGTATAGCTCAACTGGCAGAGCGTCGGTCTCCAAAACCGAAGGTTGGGGGTTCGATTCCCTCTGCCCCTGCCAAAAATCGCCACGTGTCACACGTGGCATTTGTTTTAAGGTGTTATGGCGAATCCATCCGTCGAAACTGTAAATACCTCCGGCGATAAGCTGATGCTGGCCCTGGGCGTATTGCTGGTCTTGGCCGGATTCGTGGGCTTCTTCTGGCTGGGCAACCAGCAGTGGTATGTCCGCGGTGCCGCATTGGCGGTAGGTATCATCGCCGGCGTGGCCGTCGGTCTGATGTCCGCACCTGGCAAGAGCCTCATCGCCTTTGCTAAGGATTCGTACAAGGAAGTCCGCAAGGTCGTTTGGCCCACCCGCAAGGAAGCAACGCAAACCACACTCGTCGTGTTCGGTTTCGTGCTCGTGATGGCGATTTTCCTCTGGTTGAGTGATAAATCGATCGAATGGGTGATTTTCTCGGCGATTCTGGGTTGGAAATGATATGAGCGATACTCCGGCATCCCCGAGCGGAAAGCGTTGGTACGTCGTGCACGCCTACTCCGGCATGGAGAAGAGCGTGCAGCGTGCGCTTCAAGAGCGCATCGAACGTGCCGGCATGCAGGACAAGTTCGGTCAGATACTCGTTCCGACCGAAGAAGTGGTCGAAGTCAAAGGCGGTCACAAGGCAGTGACCGAGCGTCGTTTTTTCCCCGGCTACGTGCTGGTGGAAATGGAAATGACGGACGAAACGTGGCACCTCGTGAAGAACACCGCGAAGGTCACCGGTTTTGTCGGCGGTGCGCGCAACCGCCCGACCCCGATTTCCCCGAAGGAAGTCGAAAAGATCATGTCGCAGATGCAGGAAGGCGTGGAAAAGCCGCGTCCGAAGACCCTGTTCGAAGTTGGCGAGATGGTGCGTGTCAAGGAAGGCCCGTTTACGGACTTCAACGGCACCGTCGAGGAAGTCAACTACGAGAAGTCGCGCGTGCGTGTATCGGTCACGATCTTTGGCCGGTCCACTCCGGTCGAGCTCGAGTTCGGCCAGGTCGAAAAAGTTTGATCCCGATTCGGTGGGCAGCCCAGGCTGCCCACCTTCGCGCTTACGGCCCGCGTCATGGCCGTTGAGGAGCGTCAGTAGCCAGCGGCGAACGCGCGTTATCACTCACCGAACGCCGCCTGGCGTTCCAACGAGGTTTTCAAATGGCAAAGAAGATTGTCGGCTTTATCAAGCTGCAGATCCCTGCAGGTAAAGCCAACCCGTCGCCGCCGGTCGGTCCGGCACTGGGCCAGCGCGGCCTGAACATCATGGAGTTCTGCAAGGCGTTCAACGCGCAGACTCAAGGCATGGAGCCGGGTCTGCCGGTGCCGGTGGTCATCACGGCATTCGCTGACAAGAGCTTCACGTTCGTGATGAAGACGCCGCCGGCGACCGTCCTGATCAAGAAGGCGGCGAAGGTGGACAAGGGCTCGAGCAAGCCGCACACCGACAAGGTCGGTTCGATCACGCGCGCTCAAGCCGAAGAAATCGCGAAGACCAAGATGCCGGACCTTACGGCAGCTGATCTGGACGCAGCCGTTCGCACCATCGCTGGTAGCGCACGCTCGATGGGCATCACCGTGGAGGGCGTGTAAATGGCTAAGATCTCCAAGCGCCGTCAGGCATTCGAAGCGAAGGTCGATCGTCAGAAGCTGTACGCGATCGAAGACGCACTGGCACTCGTGAAGGAATGCGCGAGCGCGAAGTTCAACGAGTCGATCGACGTCGCAGTTCAGCTCGGCATCGATGCGAAGAAGTCGGACCAGGTCGTTCGTGGTTCGGTCGTTCTGCCGGCAGGTACGGGCAAGTCGGTTCGCGTTGCGGTGTTCGCGCAAGGCGAAAAGGCCGAGCAGGCTCGCGCAGCAGGCGCCGAAATCGTCGGTATGGAAGACCTGGCTGAGCAGATCAAGGCCGGCCAGATGGACTTCGACATCGTGATCGCTTCGCCGGACACGATGCGTATCGTCGGTACGCTCGGTCAGATCCTCGGCCCGCGCGGCCTGATGCCGAACCCGAAGGTCGGCACGGTCACGCCGGACGTCGCAACCGCAGTGAAGAACGCAAAGGCAGGTCAGGTGCAGTTCCGCGTCGACAAGGCCGGTATCATCCACGCAACGATCGGCCGTGCGTCGTTCGAAGCGACCGCACTGCGTTCGAACCTGTCGGCACTGATCGAAGCGCTGCAAAAGGCCAAGCCGGCAACGAGCAAGGGCGTCTACCTGCGCAAGATCGCACTGTCGAGCACGATGGGCGTCGGCGTGCGCGTCGACCAGGCTACGCTGGCAGCGCAGTAAGCAAGTATTCGGGCCGCCTCGTTCGCGAGGCGGCCTAAATGGGCTTTGGGCGGTTGTTCGTGCAGCAAGGCGAACAACCGGTTATCAAAGACCGTTGGTGGGACGCAGCAGGCAGGCGATCCCTTAATTCAAGCCAACGCAGATGGCGAACCCGAAAAAGTTTTGCAGTGGTGAAGCCGCAGGTCGTGAAGCGATTCACGGCATGAGGTGGAAATACTCCTAACGAGGTCGGACGCCGTTGTTGAACGAGGTACGTGAGGTAGCCCTATCGGCAAGCCGAACGTATCGTTTCTGGAGGCTAACCGTGCCGCTTAATAGAGAAGACAAGCAAGCCGTCGTCGCTGAGGTTGCCGCGCAAGTCGCGAAGGCCCAGACCGTTGTGCTGGCTGAGTATCGTGGAATTGCGGTTGGCGATCTGACCAAGCTGCGCGCGAAAGCGCGTGAGCAACAGGTTTACCTGCGCGTGTTGAAGAACACGCTGGCGCGTCGCGCCGTCGAAGGTACGCCGTTTGCTCCGCTGGCAGAGCAGATGACTGGTCCCCTGATCTACGGCATCTCGGAAGATGCCATTGCTGCTGCTAAGGTCGTCAACGACTTCAGCAAGGGCAATGAAAAGTTGGTCATCAAGGCTGGTTCGTTCGATGGCAAGGTGATGGACAAGGCTGGCGTGCAAGCGCTGGCAAGCATCCCGAGCCGCGAAGAACTGCTCTCGAAGCTGCTGTTCGTTATGCAATCGCCTGTTTCGGGCTTCGCGCGCGCTCTCGCCGCGCTGGCCGAGAAGAAGCAAGCGGAAGCTGCGTAAGCGAACGTGCATCAGCGTCATTGATCGCTGGCTGTATCCGAATTCAATTTAGGAGTATTTCAAATGGCAATCGCAAAAGAAGACATCCTGGCAGCAGTCGAAGGGATGACCGTTCTGGAACTGAACGAACTGGTCAAGGCATTCGAAGAGAAGTTTGGCGTGTCGGCAGCTGCAGTGGCAGTCGCTGGCCCGGCAGGCGGCGCAGCCGCTGCTGTGGAAGAGAAGACCGAATTCACGGTCGTCCTGACTGAAGCAGGCAGCAACAAGGTTGCAGTCATCAAGGCAGTTCGCGAACTGACGGGCCTGGGCCTGAAGGAAGCGAAGGACGTCGTTGACGGCGCACCGAAGGCTGTCAAGGAAGGCGTCGACAAGGCTGCTGCTGAAGAAGCCAAGAAGAAGCTGGAAGAAGCAGGCGCGAAGGTCGAAGTCAAGTAAGTTTCGACGCGCTGTGCGAAGGCTGGCGGTATTTTCACCGCCGGCCTTTTTGTGCTTTGTGGGGACGTTATTCTGGCACTCTTTCGGGAGCCCGAATGATCGGCCCCAGAAGCCAAAGAAAACCGTCAAATCGTTGCCGATGTCGCGACTGGCGTTTCTCTTTGTCTTCTGAAGCGACTGCAGAAGGCAAGTTTGGTCGGGTAGCGGGCAACACAGGCATCCGCTGCCGTCAGCCAGCGGTTGGTAGCGGCCAACCACCAAGCTTCTCGGCTCGTTCAAGCCATCGGGCGGCCATCGGGTCTCAGTCGGTGAACACTCGGGTTTGAAACGTCCAGGTATCCCGCCTCGACAGCACCCGCCGTGATTCGGAGATCGTATGCAATATTCCTTCACCGAGAAGAAGCGCATTCGCAAGAGTTTCGCGAAGCGCCCCATCGTTCACCAAGTTCCGTTCTTGCTGGCCACCCAGCTTGAATCATTCAGCACGTTTCTGCAAGCTGATGTGCCGGCAACGCAACGCAAGCCCGAAGGCTTGCAGGCCGCGTTCACGTCGGTATTTCCCATTGTTTCGCACAACGGTTTCGCGCGCCTCGAGTTCGTGAGCTATGCGCTGTCCTCGCCGGCATTCAACATCAAGGAATGCCAGCAGCGGGGCCTGACCTACTGCTCGGCGCTGCGCGCGAAGGTCCGCCTCGTCATCCTCGACAAGGAATCGCCGAACAAGCCGGTCGTCAAGGAAGTGAAGGAGCAGGAAGTGTACATGGGCGAAATTCCGCTCATGACGCCGACGGGCTCGTTCGTCATCAACGGCACCGAGCGTGTCATCGTCTCGCAGCTGCACCGTTCGCCGGGCGTGTTCTTCGAACACGACAAGGGCAAGACGCACAGCTCGGGCAAGCTGCTGTTCTCGGCACGGATCATTCCGTACCGCGGCTCGTGGCTCGACTTCGAATTCGATCCGAAGGACATCCTGTACTTCCGCGTCGACCGTCGCCGCAAGATGCCGGTCACGATCCTGCTGAAGGCCATCGGCCTCACGCCGGAACAGATCCTCGCGAACTTCTTCGTGTTCGACAACTTCACGCTGATGGACGAAGGCGCGCAACTCGAGTTCGTGCCCGAGCGCCTGCGCGGTGAAGTCGCGCGTTTCGACATCACCGATCGCGACGGCAAGGTCATCGTCCAGAAGGACAAGCGGATCAACGCGAAGCACATTCGCGACCTCGAAGCCGCGAAGACCAAGTTCATCTCGGTGCCGGAAGACTATCTGCTCGGCCGCGTGCTGGCGAAGAACGTCGTTGACGGCGACACCGGGGAAGTGATCGCGAGCGCGAACGACGAAGTCACGGAAAGCGTGCTCGAGAAGCTGCGCGAAGCCGGCATCAAGGACATCCAGACGCTCTACACGAACGATCTGGATCAGGGTCCGTACATTTCGTCGACGCTGCGCGTCGACGAAACGACCGACCGTACGGCCGCGCGCATCGCGATCTACCGCATGATGCGTCCGGGCGAACCGCCGACCGAAGAAGCGGTCGAGGCGCTGTTCAACCGTCTGTTCTACAGCGAAGAAGCGTACGACCTGTCGAAGGTCGGCCGCATGAAGTTCAACCGCCGCGTCGGCCGTGACGAAATCGTCGGCCCGATGACGCTGCAGGACGACGACATCCTCGCGACGATCAAGATCCTCGTCGAGCTGCGCAACGGCAAGGGCGAAGTGGACGACATCGACCACCTCGGCAACCGTCGCGTGCGTTGCGTCGGCGAACTGGCGGAAAACCAGTTCCGCGCCGGTCTCGTGCGTGTCGAGCGCGCGGTGAAGGAACGCCTCGGCCAGGCCGAAAGCGAAAACCTGATGCCGCACGACCTGATCAACTCGAAGCCGATTTCGTCGGCGATCCGCGAGTTCTTCGGTTCGTCGCAGCTGTCGCAGTTCATGGACCAGACCAACCCGCTGTCGGAAATCACGCACAAGCGCCGTGTTTCCGCACTGGGCCCGGGCGGTCTGACGCGCGAGCGCGCAGGCTTCGAAGTCCGCGACGTGCACCCGACCCACTACGGCCGCGTGTGCCCGATCGAAACGCCGGAAGGTCCTAACATCGGCCTGATCAACTCGCTCGCACTGTACGCGCACCTGAACGAGTACGGCTTCCTCGAGACGCCGTACCGCAAGGTCGTGGACAGCAAGGTGACCGACCAGATCGACTACCTGTCGGCGATCGAGGAAGGCCGCTACATGATCGCTCAGGCGAACGCCGCGATCGACGAGAACGGCCAGCTGATCGACGAACTCGTGTCGTCGCGTGAAGCCGGCGAAACGATGATGGTCACGCCGGATCGCATCCAGTACATGGACGTCGCGCCGTCGCAGATCGTGTCGGTGGCAGCTTCGCTGATTCCGTTCCTCGAGCACGACGACGCGAACCGTGCACTGATGGGCTCGAACATGCAGCGTCAGGCCGTGCCGTGTCTGCGTCCGGAGAAGCCGGTCGTCGGTACGGGCATCGAGCGCACCTGCGCGGTCGACTCGGGCACGACGGTTCAGGCGTTCCGCGGCGGTGTGGTCGACTACGTCGACGCAGGCCGTATCGTGATTCGCGTGAACGACGACGAAGCGGTCGCAGGTGAAGTCGGTGTCGACATCTACAACCTGATCAAGTACACGCGTTCGAACCAGAACACGAACATCAATCAGCGTCCGATCGTGAAGATGGGCGACAAGGTCTCGCGCGGCGACGTGCTGGCCGACGGCGCCTCGACGGACCTGGGCGAGCTCGCGCTCGGCCAGAACATGCTGATCGCGTTCATGCCGTGGAACGGCTACAACTTCGAAGACTCGATCCTGATCTCGGAGAAGGTGGTCGCGGACGATCGCTACACGTCGATCCACATCGAAGAGCTGAACGTCGTTGCACGCGACACGAAGCTCGGGCCGGAAGAAATCACGCGCGACATCTCGAACCTGGCGGAAGTCCAGCTCGGCCGTCTCGACGAATCGGGCATCGTGTACATCGGTGCTGAAGTCGAAGCGGGCGACGTGCTGGTCGGCAAGGTCACGCCGAAGGGCGAGACCCAGCTGACGCCGGAAGAGAAGCTGCTGCGCGCGATCTTCGGCGAGAAGGCTTCGGATGTGAAGGACACGTCGCTGCGCGTGCCGTCGGGCATGAGCGGCACGGTGATCGACGTCCAGGTGTTCACGCGCGAAGGCATCCAGCGCGACAAGCGTGCGCAACAGATCATCGACGACGAACTGAAGCGCTACCGTCTCGACCTGAACGACCAGCTGCGCATCGTGGAAGGCGACGCGTTCCAGCGTCTCGCCCGCATGCTGGTGGGCAAGGTCGCGAACGGCGGTCCGAAGAAGCTCGCGAAGGGCACGAAGATCGACCAGGCTTACCTGGAAGATCTCGACCACTACCACTGGTTCGACATCCGCCTCGCGGACGACGAAGCAGCGGCGCAGCTCGAAGCGATCAAGAACTCGATCGAAGAGAAGCGTCACCAGTTCGACCTCGCGTTCGAAGAGAAGCGCAAGAAGCTCACGCAAGGCGACGAACTGCCGCCGGGCGTGCTGAAGATGGTCAAGGTGTACCTCGCGGTGAAGCGCCGCCTGCAGCCTGGCGACAAGATGGCAGGCCGTCACGGTAACAAGGGTGTCGTGTCGAAGATCGTCCCGATCGAAGACATGCCGTACATGGCCGACGGCCGTCCGGCCGACGTCGTGCTGAACCCGCTCGGCGTGCCGTCGCGGATGAACGTGGGTCAGGTGCTCGAAGTTCACCTCGGCTGGGCCGCGAAGGGTCTCGGCTGGCGGATCGGCGAAATGCTGCAGCGTCAGGCGAAGATCGAGGAACTGCGCGTGTTCCTGACGAAGATCTACAACGAGTCGGGCCGCCAGGAAGATCTGGAAAGCTTCACCGACGAAGAGATCCTCGAACTCGCGAAGAACCTGCGCGAAGGCGTGCCGTTCGCGACGCCGGTGTTCGACGGTGCAACCGAGGAAGAAATGGGCAAGATGCTCGACCTCGCGTTCCCGGACGACATCGCGCAACAGCTCGACATGAACCCGTCGAAGAACCAGGTCCGCCTGTACGACGGTCGCACGGGCGAGCAGTTCGAACGTCGCGTGACGCTCGGCTACATGCACTACCTGAAGCTGCACCACCTTGTCGACGACAAGATGCACGCGCGTTCGACGGGCCCGTACTCGCTCGTCACGCAGCAGCCGCTGGGTGGTAAGGCGCAGTTCGGCGGCCAGCGTTTCGGTGAAATGGAAGTGTGGGCACTCGAAGCGTACGGCGCGTCCTACGTGCTGCAGGAAATGCTGACGGTGAAGTCGGACGACGTGACCGGCCGGACGAAGGTCTACGAGAACCTCGTCAAGGGCGATCACGTGATCGATGCAGGCATGCCGGAATCCTTCAACGTGCTGGTGAAGGAAATCCGCTCGCTCGGTATCGACATCGATCTCGACCGCAATTAATCGGACTACGGAGAGAAGGCAATGAAAGCTCTGCTCGATCTATTCAAGCAAGTCCAACAGGAAGAAGTTTTCGACGCGATCAAGATCGGTCTGGCCTCGCCGGACAAGATCCGTTCGTGGTCGTTCGGCGAAGTGAAGAAGCCGGAGACCATCAACTACCGTACGTTCAAGCCGGAACGCGATGGTCTGTTCTGCGCGAAGATCTTCGGGCCGATCAAGGACTACGAGTGCCTGTGCGGCAAGTACAAGCGCCTGAAGCACCGCGGCGTGATCTGCGAGAAGTGCGGCGTCGAAGTGACGCTGGCGAAGGTGCGTCGCGAACGCATGGGCCACATCGAACTGGCCTCGCCGGTCGCGCACATCTGGTTCCTGAAGTCGCTGCCGTCGCGTCTGGGCATGGTGCTCGACATGACGCTGCGCGACATCGAACGCGTGCTGTACTTCGAAGCGTACGTGGTGATCGAACCGGGCATGACGCCGCTGAAGGCGCGGCAGATCATGACCGAAGAGGATTACTACAACAAGGTCGAGGAATACGGCGACGAATTCCGCGCCGAGATGGGCGCGGAAGGCGTGCGTGAGCTGCTGCGCGCGATCAACATCGACGAGCAGGTCGAGACGCTGCGCACCGAGCTGAAGAACACCGGCTCGGAAGCGAAGATCAAGAAGTATGCGAAGCGTCTGAAGGTCCTCGAGGCATTCCAGCGCTCGGGCATCAAGCCCGAGTGGATGATCCTCGAAGTGCTGCCGGTGCTGCCGCCGGAACTGCGTCCGCTCGTGCCGCTGGACGGCGGCCGTTTCGCGACGTCGGACCTGAACGACCTGTATCGCCGCGTGATCAACCGTAACAACCGGTTGAAGCGTCTGCTCGAGCTGAAGGCGCCTGAAATCATCGTCCGCAACGAAAAGCGGATGCTGCAGGAAGCCGTCGACTCGCTGCTCGACAACGGCCGTCGCGGCAAGGCGATGACGGGCGCGAACAAGCGTCCGCTGAAGTCGCTTGCCGACATGATCAAGGGCAAGGGCGGTCGCTTCCGTCAGAACCTGCTGGGCAAGCGCGTCGACTACTCGGGCCGTTCGGTCATCGTGGTCGGCCCGACGCTGAAGCTGCACCAGTGCGGTCTGCCGAAGCTGATGGCGCTCGAACTGTTCAAGCCGTTCATCTTCAACAAGCTGGAAGTGATGGGCGTCGCGACGACCATCAAGGCTGCGAAGAAGGAAGTCGAGAACCAGACGCCGGTCGTGTGGGACATCCTCGAAGAGGTGATCCGCGAGCATCCGGTGATGCTGAACCGTGCGCCGACGCTGCACCGTCTCGGTATCCAGGCGTTCGAGCCGGTGCTGATCGAAGGCAAGGCGATCCAGCTGCACCCGCTCGTCTGCGCGGCGTTCAACGCCGACTTCGACGGTGACCAGATGGCCGTTCACGTGCCGCTGTCGCTCGAAGCGCAGATGGAAGCGCGCACGCTGATGCTGGCGTCGAACAACGTGCTGTTCCCGGCCAACGGCGATCCGTCGATCGTGCCGTCGCAGGATATCGTGCTGGGTCTGTACTACGCGACCCGCGAAGCGGTCAACGCGAAGGGCGAAGGCCTCTCGTTCACCGGCGTGTCGGAAGTGATCCGCGCGTACGAGAACAAGGAAGTCGAGCTCGCATCGCGCGTGAACGTGCGGATCACCGAAATGGTCCGCAACGAGGACACGTCGGAAGGCGCGCCGCAATTCGTGCCGAAGATCTCGCTGTACGCGACGACCGTCGGCCGCGCGATCCTGTCGGAGATCCTGCCGCACGGCCTGCCGTTCTCGGTGCTGAACAAGCCGCTGAAGAAGAAGGAAATCTCGCGCCTGATCAACACCGCGTTCCGCAAGTGCGGTCTGCGTGCGACGGTCGTGTTCGCCGACCAGCTGATGCAGTCGGGTTTCCGTCTCGCGACGCGTGCCGGTATTTCGATCTGCGTGGACGACATGCTCGTGCCGCCGCAGAAGGAAACGATCGTCGGCGACGCCGCGAAGAAGGTGAAGGAGTACGACCGTCAGTACATGTCGGGTCTCGTCACCGCGCAGGAACGCTACAACAACGTGGTCGACATCTGGTCGGCAACGTCGGAAGCGGTCGGCAAGGCGATGATGGAGCAGCTGTCGACGGAGCCGGTGATCGACCGCGACGGCAACGAGACGCGCCAGGAGTCGTTCAACTCGATCTACATGATGGCCGACTCGGGCGCCCGGGGTTCGGCGGTGCAGATTCGTCAGCTGGCCGGTATGCGTGGCCTGATGGCGAAGCCGGACGGCTCCATTATCGAGACGCCGATTACCGCGAACTTCCGCGAAGGCCTGAACGTGCTGCAGTACTTCATCTCGACCCACGGTGCACGTAAGGGTCTGGCTGATACGGCACTGAAGACCGCGAACTCGGGTTACCTGACGCGTCGTCTCGTCGACGTCACGCAGGATCTGGTGGTGGTCGAGGACGATTGCGGCACGTCGAACGGCGTCGCGATGAAGGCGCTGGTCGAAGGCGGTGAAGTCGTCGAAGCGCTGCGCGACCGTATCCTCGGCCGCGTCGCGGTGGCGGACGTCGTCAATCCGGAAACGCAGGAAACGCTGTACGAATCGGGCACGCTGCTCGACGAAACGGCGGTCGAGGAAATCGAACGCCTCGGCATCGACGAAGTGCGCGTGCGCACGCCGCTGACCTGCGAAACGCGCTACGGTCTGTGCGCGGCCTGCTACGGCCGCGACCTCGGCCGCGGCTCGCTGGTGAACGTCGGCGAAGCAGTCGGCGTGATCGCGGCACAGTCGATCGGCGAACCGGGCACGCAGCTGACGATGCGTACGTTCCACATTGGTGGTGCGGCATCGCGTGCGGCAGTGGCGTCGTCGGTCGAAGCGAAGAGCAACGGTATCGTGCGTTTCACGGCGACGATGCGCTACGTGACGAACGCGAAGGGCGAGCAGATCGTCATTTCGCGCTCGGGCGAGGCGCTGATCACCGACGATATCGGCCGCGAGCGCGAACGTCACAAGATCCCGTACGGCGCGACGCTGCTGCAGCTCGACGGTGCGACGATCAAGGCCGGCACGCAGCTGGCGACGTGGGACCCGATGACGCGTCCGATCATCACCGAGTACGGTGGTACGGTGAAGTTCGAGAACGTCGAGGAAGGCGTGACCGTCGCGAAGCAGATCGACGACGTGACCGGTCTGTCGACGCTGGTCGTGATCGACGTGAAGCGCCGCGGTTCGCAGGCGTCGAAGAGCGTGCGTCCGCAGGTGAAGTTGCTCGACGCGAACGGCGAGGAAGTGAAGATCCCGGGCACGGAGCACGCGGTGCAGATCGGCTTCCAGGTCGGCGCACTGATCACCGTGAAGGACGGTCAGCAAGTGCAGGTGGGTGAAGTGCTCGCACGTATCCCGACCGAAGCGCAGAAGACGCGTGACATTACCGGCGGTCTGCCGCGGGTGGCGGAACTGTTCGAAGCGCGTTCGCCGAAGGATGCGGGCATTCTCGCGGAAGTCACCGGCACGACGTCGTTCGGCAAGGACACGAAGGGCAAGCAGCGTCTCGTCATCACGGACCTCGAAGGCAATCAGCACGAGTTCCTGATCGCGAAGGAAAAGCAGGTGCTGGTCCACGATGCTCAGGTCGTCAACAAGGGCGAAATGATCGTGGACGGCCCGGCCGATCCGCACGACATCCTGCGTCTGCAGGGTATCGAGGCGCTGTCGCGCTACATCGTCGACGAAGTGCAGGACGTGTACCGTCTGCAGGGCGTGAAGATCAACGACAAGCACATCGAGGTGATCGTTCGCCAGATGCTGCGTCGTGTGCAGATCACCGACAACGGCGATACGCGCTTCATCCCGGGCGAACAGGTCGAGCGTTCCGACATGCTGGACGAGAACGATCGCATGATCGCCGAGGGCAAGCGCCCGGCTTCGTACGACAACGTGCTGCTCGGTATCACGAAGGCGTCGCTGTCGACCGACTCGTTCATCTCCGCGGCATCGTTCCAGGAAACGACCCGCGTGCTGACCGAAGCGGCGATCATGGGCAAGCGGGACGATCTGCGCGGCCTGAAGGAAAACGTGATCGTCGGCCGTCTGATTCCGGCCGGTACGGGTCTCGCGTTCCACAAGGCACGCAAGGCGAAGGAGATGTCCGACCGCGAGCGTTTCGACCAGATCGCAGCGGAAGAGGCATTCGACTTCGGCACGCCGAGCGCGCCCGCGGAAGAGCCGCAACACCCGGCAGCCGAATAAGCGCGGGGCGGCGCGAGCCGCTTCCCGTTGCCTTATTCGCTGTCGTCGAAACCGCCCGGTCCGCCGGGCGGTTTTTTTTGTCCGTCGTCCACGCGCATGACGGGCTTGCCGCACGATCGGGCAGGCCCGTCATGCGCGCGCGCGAACCCGTCCGATCGGCCGACGTTGCACGATACGCCGTGCGTTGTGCGGGCGGGTTGTTAAAATTGCGGTCATCCTTCCGCTGTCCTATCTCTCATTCATGTCCCGCGCCCTCGAAATCCTCGACGAAGTCTTCGGTTATTCCGCCTTTCGCGGCCAGCAGGGCGAGATCGTCGAACACGTCGCCGGCGGCGGCGATTGCCTCGTGCTGATGCCGACGGGCGGCGGCAAGTCGCTGTGCTACCAGATTCCTGCGCTGCTGCGCCGCGAGGCCGGGCAGGGCGCCGGCATCGTCGTGTCGCCGCTGATCGCGCTGATGCAGGACCAGGTCGCCGCGCTGCGCGAAGTCGGCGTGCGCGCCGCGTACCTGAACTCGACGCTGTCCGGCGCCGAGGCCGCCGCGACCGAGCGCGCGCTGCGCGAAGGCGAGATCGATCTGCTGTACGTCGCGCCGGAGCGTCTGATGACCGGCCGCTTCCTCGAGTTGCTCGAGCGCGCGAGGATCGGCCTGTTCGCGATCGACGAGGCGCACTGCGTGTCGCAGTGGGGGCACGATTTCCGGCCTGAATACATCCAGCTGTCGGTGCTGCACGAGCGTTTCCCGTCGGTGCCGCGCATCGCGCTGACGGCCACCGCCGACGCGATCACGCGCGACGAGATCATCCATCGTCTCGCGCTCGACGATGCGCGCGTGTTCGTGTCGAGCTTCGACCGCCCGAACATCCGCTACCGGATCGTCGAAAAGGACAACGCGCGCGCGCAGCTGCTCGACTTCATCCGCGCCGAACACACGAACGCGGACGGCACGACCGACGCGGGCGTCGTCTACTGCCTGTCACGTCGCAAGGTCGAGGAGACGGCCGAATGGCTGAAGGCGCAAGGCGTGCGCGCGCTGCCGTATCACGCGGGGATGGAGTTCGAGGTGCGGCAAAAGCACCAGGAAATGTTCCAGCGCGAAGAAGGCGTCGTGATGTGCGCGACGATCGCGTTCGGCATGGGCATCGACAAGCCCGACGTGCGCTTCGTCGCGCACCTCGATTTGCCGAAGAGCGTCGAGGGCTACTACCAGGAAACCGGCCGCGCCGGGCGCGACGGTTTGCCGGCGAACGCCTGGATGGCGTACGGCCTCGGCGACGTCGTGCAGCAGCGCAAGATGATCGACGAATCCGATGCGGACGACGCGCACAAGCGCGTGCAAACGTCGAAGCTCGACGCGCTGCTCGGGCTGTGCGAGACGATCTCGTGCCGGCGCGTGCGCTTGCTGAATTACTTCGGCGAGGCGAGCGAGCCGTGCGGCAACTGCGATACCTGTCTCGAGCCGCCCGATTCGTGGGATGCGACGCGCGAGGCGCAGATGGCGCTGTCGTGCGTGTTCCGCGCGCAGCGCGCGAGCGGCTTCAATTTCGGCGCGAGCCATCTGATCGAGATCCTGCGCGGCGCGCGCACCGAGAAGGTCCTGCAGCGTGGCCACGATCAATTGAGCACCTTCGGGATCGGCGCGGCGCTGTCCGAGCCCGAGTGGCGCGCGATTTTCCGGCAACTGGTCGCGTACGGCTATCTGGCCGTCGATCACGGGGGCTTCGGCGCGCTCGTGCTGACCGAGGCCGCGAAGCCGGTGCTGAAGAATGAGGAGAAGGTGACGCTGCGCCGCTACGTGAAGCCGCAGCGCTCCTCGCGCCAGTCGTCCAGCCGCAGCGGCACGCGCGTCGACCCGACGGCCGGCATGGGCGCGCGCGAGCGGGCACGCTGGGACGCGCTGCGCGCATGGCGCGCGGAAACCGCGAAGTCAGACGGCGTGCCGGCGTATGTGATCTTCCACGACGCGACGCTCGCCGAAATCGCGCGCAACGCGCCGGAGACGATCGAAGACCTGCGCCATATCCCCGGCATGGGCGTGCGCAAGCTCGAACGCTTCGGCGACGAGATCATCGACGTCGTCGAATCGGCGTGATCGAAGCGTGACGGCGGCGCGCGGGCAGCACGACCGTGTCCGTCCCAACCGTCGACGTAAACCGGCCGCGCGCCCGGCAAATCACGCAAGCCGTTGACTTAGTTGGTATTTCCGGAATATGATGTTGGGTTCCGGTATTCGGTGGGCCGAGTCGCGTCGAGCGCTGTTCGAAGGTTCGTGCCCGTATCGCCGGTTCGGAAGTCAACTGTGCGCCGATTTTCGCTTTGCCCGAAATCGGTGTGCAGATTTTGTTCAATTTCAGGAATAAACAATGCCAACCATCAACCAACTGGTTCGCAAAGGCCGTCAGTCGGAAACGACGAAGAGCAAGAGCCCGGCCCTGCAGGACTGCCCCCAGCGTCGCGGCGTGTGCACCCGTGTGTACACGACGACGCCGAAGAAGCCGAACTCGGCACTCCGTAAGGTTGCCAAGGTTCGTCTGACGAACGGCTTCGAAGTGATTTCGTACATCGGCGGTGAAGGCCACAACCTGCAGGAACACTCGGTTGTGCTGATCCGCGGCGGCCGTGTGAAGGACTTGCCGGGTGTGCGTTACCACATGGTTCGCGGCTCGCTGGATACCCAGGGCGTCAAGGACCGTAAGCAAGCGCGCTCGAAGTACGGCGCGAAGCGTGCAAAGGCTGCCAAGTAAGCAGTTTTTGATCAGGGATCGCCGCAGGGCGGTCAAGGCGGGAGTGCCGGATTGCCGGTGCTGTCGAGTAAGTGGTCACCCGGCCAAGCTGGTTAGTCGTGAAGATGTGATCGGGTTTGTTGGTGGCCGCGGAGCTGGATGCAGCTCCAACTGAACAGGTAAAGGAAGAATCATGCCGCGTCGTCGCGAAGTCCCCAAGCGGGAAGTGTTGCCGGATCCGAAGTTCGGCAACGTTGATGTAGCCAAGTTCATGAACATGCTGATGCTGTCCGGCAAGAAGTCGGTTGCAGAACGCATCGTTTATGGCGCATTCGAACAGATCCAGACCAAGGGTGGCAAGGACCCGCTGGAAGTGTTCACCGTTGCGCTCAACAACGTGAAGCCGGTGGTCGAAGTGAAGAGCCGCCGCGTTGGTGGTGCCAACTATCAAGTTCCGGTCGAAGTGCGCCCGTCGCGTCGTATGGCATTGGCGATGCGCTGGCTGCGTGAGGCTGCGAAGAAGCGCAGCGAGAAGTCGATGGCTCTGCGTCTGGCAGGCGAACTCTCCGAAGCGGCCGAAGGCCGTGGCGGCGCGATGAAGAAGCGCGATGAAGTTCACCGCATGGCAGAAGCCAACCGCGCGTTCTCGCATTTCCGTTTCTAAGCGCCTGGCTGGGCTGTAGCGGAAATAAATTCCGGGCGGGTGCGCTTTTCAGGCGCCTCGCCCGTTTGTGTTGAGGCGTGATGCAGCAGGGCTGCGTCACGTCATCCCAGTAGAGGATCAAAGTGGCTCGCAAGACTCCCATCGAGCGCTACCGCAATATCGGTATTAGCGCTCACATCGACGCCGGCAAGACGACGACGACCGAGCGCATTCTGTTTTACACCGGTGTGAACCACAAGATCGGTGAAGTCCACGACGGCGCAGCAACGATGGACTGGATGGAGCAGGAACAGGAGCGTGGCATCACGATCACGTCCGCTGCAACCACGGCCTTCTGGAAGGGCATGGGCGGCAACTATCCGGAACACCGCATCAACATCATCGACACCCCGGGCCACGTCGACTTCACGATCGAAGTCGAGCGCTCGATGCGCGTGCTCGACGGTGCGTGCATGGTCTACTGCGCAGTGGGCGGCGTGCAGCCGCAGTCGGAAACGGTGTGGCGCCAGGCGAACAAGTACAAGGTGCCCCGTCTCGCGTTCGTCAACAAGATGGACCGTACCGGCGCGAACTTCTTCAAGGTCTACGACCAGCTCCGTCTGCGCCTGAAGGCGAACCCGGTTCCGGTCGTGGTGCCGATCGGCTCGGAAGAAAACTTCAAGGGCGTGGTCGACCTGATCAAGATGAAGGCGATCATTTGGGACGAAGCGTCGCAAGGCACGAAGTTCGACTACGTCGACATCCCGGCCGAGCTCGCGGAAACCTGCAAGGAATGGCGCGAAAAGATGGTCGAAGCGGCTGCTGAAGCCAGCGAAGACCTGATGAACAAGTACCTGGAAGAAGGCGATCTGCCGGAAGCCGACATCATCAAGGCGCTGCGCGACCGTACGATCGCGTGCGAAATCCAGCCGATGCTGTGCGGTACCGCGTTCAAGAACAAGGGCGTGCAGCGCATGCTCGACGCCGTGATCGACTTCCTGCCGTCGCCGGTCGACATTCCGCCGGTCAAGGGCGAACTCGAAAACGGTGAAGCGGCAGAGCGCAAGGCATCGGACGAAGAGAAGTTCTCGTCGCTGGCGTTCAAGATCATGACCGACCCGTTCGTCGGCCAGCTGATCTTCTTCCGTGTGTACTCGGGCGTCGTCAACTCGGGCGACACGCTGCTGAACTCGACCAAGGGCAAGAAGGAACGCCTCGGCCGGATTCTGCAGATGCACGCGAACCAGCGTGAAGAAATCAAGGAAGTTCGCGCCGGCGACATCGCCGCTGCGGTCGGCCTGAAGGAAGCAACCACGGGCGACACGCTGTGCGACCCGGCGAACCCGATCGTTCTCGAACGCATGGTGTTCCCGGAGCCGGTGATTTCGCAGGCCGTCGAGCCGAAGACGAAGGCCGACCAGGAAAAGATGGGCCTCGCGCTGAACCGTCTGGCGCAGGAAGACCCGTCGTTCCGCGTGCAGACCGACGAAGAATCGGGCCAGACCATCATTTCGGGCATGGGCGAGCTCCACCTCGAAATTCTGGTCGACCGGATGAAGCGTGAATTCGGCGTGGAAGCAACCGTCGGCAAGCCGCAGGTTGCATACCGCGAAACGATCCGTTCGACGGCGAAGGACGTCGACGGCAAGTTCGTCAAGCAGTCGGGTGGTCGCGGCCAGTACGGTCACGCGGTCATCACGCTCGAGCCGAACGAGCAGGGCAAGGGCTACGAGTTCTTCGACGAGATCAAGGGTGGTGTGATTCCGCGTGAATACATCCCGGCGGTCGACAAGGGTATCCAGGACACGCTGAAGTCGGGCGTGCTGGCCGGCTTCCCGGTCGTCGACGTGAAGGTTCACCTGACGTTCGGTTCGTACCACGACGTCGACTCGAACGAAAATGCGTTCCGCATGGCCGGTTCGATGGCGTTCAAGGAAGCAATGCGCAAGGCGAACCCGGTCGTCCTCGAGCCGATGATGGCTGTCGAAGTCGAGACGCCGGAAGACTACATGGGCAACGTGATGGGCGACCTGTCGGGCCGTCGCGGTATCGTCCAGGGCATGGAAGACATGGTTGGCGGCGGCAAGATCGTTCGCGCCGAAGTGCCGCTGTCGGAAATGTTCGGTTACTCGACGTCGCTGCGCTCGCTGACGCAAGGTCGCGCAACGTACACGATGGAGTTCAAGCACTACGCCGAAGCTCCGCGCAACGTTGCTGACGCGATCATCAGCGCGAAGTCGAAGTAAATCTGAAGCTACCCAACCGATATTTTTTGAAAGAAGAGAATCATGGCAAAAGAAAAGTTTGAGCGGACCAAGCCGCACGTCAACGTTGGTACGATCGGTCACGTTGACCACGGCAAGACGACGCTGACGGCAGCGATCACGACGGTGCTGACGAAGAAGTTCGGCGGCGAAGCGAAGGCCTACGACCAGATCGACGCGGCACCGGAAGAAAAGGCGCGCGGCATCACGATCAACACGGCACACGTCGAGTACGAAACGGCGAACCGCCACTACGCACACGTCGACTGCCCGGGCCACGCCGACTACGTGAAGAACATGATCACGGGCGCAGCGCAGATGGACGGCGCGATCCTGGTTTGCTCGGCAGCAGACGGCCCGATGCCGCAAACGCGCGAGCACATCCTGCTGGCACGTCAGGTTGGCGTTCCGTACATCATCGTGTTCCTGAACAAGTGCGACATGGTGGACGACGCTGAACTGCTCGAGCTGGTCGAGATGGAAGTTCGCGAACTCCTGTCGAAGTACGACTTCCCGGGCGACGACACGCCGATCGTGAAGGGTTCGGCCAAGCTGGCGCTGGAAGGCGACACGGGCGAGCTGGGCGAAGTGGCGATCATGAACCTGGCAGACGCACTGGACACGTACATCCCGACGCCGGAGCGTGCGGTTGACGGCGCGTTCCTGATGCCGGTGGAAGACGTGTTCTCGATCTCGGGTCGCGGCACGGTGGTGACGGGTCGCGTCGAGCGCGGCATCGTGAAGGTCGGCGAGGAAATCGAAATCGTCGGTATCAAGCCGACGGTGAAGACGACCTGCACGGGCGTTGAAATGTTCCGCAAGCTGCTGGACCAGGGTCAGGCAGGCGACAACGTCGGTATCCTGCTGCGCGGCACGAAGCGTGAAGACGTGGAGCGCGGCCAGGTTCTGGCGAAGCCGGGTTCGATCACGCCGCACACGCACTTCACGGCTGAAGTGTACGTGCTGAGCAAGGACGAAGGCGGCCGTCACACGCCGTTCTTCAACAACTACCGTCCGCAGTTCTACTTCCGTACGACGGACGTGACGGGCTCGATCGAGCTGCCGAAGGACAAGGAAATGGTGATGCCGGGCGACAACGTGTCGATCACGGTGAAGCTGATTGCGCCGATCGCGATGGAAGAAGGTCTGCGCTTCGCAATCCGCGAAGGCGGCCGTACCGTCGGCGCTGGCGTCGTCGCCAAGATCATCGAGTAACATCGACGATCCGCGGGCCCTTCACGGGCTCGCGCGTCACGGCAGCTGTCGTGCCGTCGAAACCGGGTGTCCAGTTTGATCTGGCGCCCGGTTTTTTTGTGGTGCACGCAGCGCGGTATTGACAAATGCGCGCCACCGCTTTGATTTTTCGTGTAGAATCGCGGGCTTAGCAGTGGAAGTACCGTTCGGGACGTGTCGCCTCGCTCCCCGCAGGCAACAGGTCTCGCGTTCTTTTAGTGTCCGGCGATGCAAGATCGCCTCGCTCTTTTCAAGGAATCGTCATGCAGCAACAGAAAATCCGCATTCGCCTGAAGGCTTTCGACTATCGTCTGATCGATCAATCGGCTGCCGAAATCGTCGATACCGCGAAGCGGACTGGCGCAATCGTCCGTGGCCCGGTGCCGCTGCCGACGCGCATTCAGCGTTTTGACATTCTGCGTTCGCCGCACGTCAACAAGACGTCGCGCGATCAGCTTGAAATCCGTACCCACCAGCGCCTGATGGACATCGTCGACCCGACGGACAAGACGGTTGACGCGCTGATGAAGCTCGATCTGCCGGCAGGCGTCGACGTAGAAATCAAGCTGCAGTAAGGCTTCTGGCGCTGCCGGGCTTGCCGGGCGGTGCTAAGTCTTTGTATTGCTTGCGGAAATCGAAGAGTCGGGCTATACTGCTTGGCTTTTCGCGCATTCGCGTAAAAAAGTCGGGCCTTGCGTGCCCGGCATTTTGTAAATCAGCCCCGACCAATCGCAGTCGGGAATGGAGAAAATGATGAGCCTTGGACTCGTAGGTCGCAAGGTTGGCATGACCCGTATCTTCACGGCTGAAGGGGATTCGATTCCCGTCACCGTGCTGGACGTGTCGGACAACCGCGTGACGCAGATCAAGACTGTTGAAACCGACGGCTACACGGCCGTGCAGGTTGCATTCGGCTCCCGCCGCGCATCGCGCGTGACGAAGCCGCTGGCAGGTCATCTCGCCAAAGCCGGTGTCGAAGCCGGTGAAATCCTCAAGGAATTCCGCATTGACGCGGCCAAGGCAGCCGAGCTGTCGAATGGCGCCGTGGTCGGTGCAGATCTTTTCGAAGTAGGCCAGAAGGTCGACGTGCAAGGCGTGTCGATCGGTAAGGGCTACGCCGGTACGATCAAGCGTTACAACTTCTCCTCCGGCCGTGCCACGCACGGTAACTCGCGCTCGCACAACGTGCCGGGCTCGATCGGTATGGCGCAGGATCCGGGTCGCGTTTTCCCGGGTAAGCGCATGACGGGTCACCTCGGTGACGTTACGGTGACGGTGCAGAACCTCGAAATCGCTCGTATCGACGCAGAGCGCAAGCTGCTGCTCGTCAAGGGCGCGATTCCGGGCGCGAAGGGCGGCAAGGTTTTCGTGACGCCGGCCGTCAAGACCAAGGGGGCGAAATAATGGAACTCAAGCTCCTGAACGAAAATGGTCAGGAAGGTGCAGTGGTCAACGCGTCGGACGTCGTGTTCGGTCGTGATTACAACGAAGCGCTGATCCACCAGGTCGTCGTCGCGTACCAGGCGAATGCTCGCCAGGGTAACCGCGCACAGAAGGACCGTGAGCAAGTCAAGCACACCACCAAGAAGCCGTGGCGTCAGAAGGGTACGGGCCGCGCTCGTGCCGGTATGTCGTCGAGCCCGTTGTGGCGTGGCGGTGGTCGCATCTTCCCGAACTCGCCGGAAGAGAACTTCTCGCACAAGGTCAACAAGAAGATGCATCGCGCAGGTCTCTGCTCGATCTTCTCGCAGCTGGCCCGTGAAGGCCGTCTGTCGGTCGTCGAGGACATCATCCTCGAAGCGCCGAAGACCAAGCTGCTGGCCGACAAATTCAAGACCATGGGTCTCGACTCCGTCCTGATCATCACGGATACGGTCGACGAGAACCTGTACCTGGCTTCGCGCAACCTGCCGCACGTGGCGATTGTCGAGCCGCGCTACGCTGACCCGCTGTCGCTGATCTACTTCAAGAAAGTGCTGGTCACGAAGGCTGCGGTCGCCCAGATCGAGGAGTTGCTGTCATGAGCGAGATTCGCAAGAACGATCATCGTTTGATGCAGGTCCTGCTCGCACCGGTGATTTCCGAAAAGGCGACGCTGGTTGCCGACAAGAACGAGCAGGTCGTGTTCGAAGTCGCACCGGATGCCACGAAGCAGGAAGTGAAGGCGGCTGTCGAGCTGCTGTTCAAGGTTGAGGTTGATTCGGTCAACGTGCTGGTTCAGAAGGGCAAGCAAAAGCGCTTCGGCCGTTCGATGGGCCGTCGCAAGGACGTGAAGAAGGCGTACGTTTGCCTGAAGCCCGGCCAGGAAATCAACTTTGAAGCGGAGGCCAAGTAATCATGGCAATCGTGAAAGTTAAACCGACTTCGCCGGGTCGCCGCGCGATGGTCAAGGTGGTCAACAAGGATCTGCACCAGGGCAAGCCGCACGCGGCACTGCTCGACACGCAGAGCTCGACCGCCGGCCGTAACAACAACGGTCGCATCACCACCCGCCATAAGGGCGGTGGTCACAAGCATCACTATCGTATCGTCGACTTCCGTCGCACGAAGGATGGCATTCCGGCAAAGGTCGAGCGTCTCGAGTACGACCCGAACCGCAGCGCGAACATCGCGCTGGTGCTCTACGCTGACGGCGAACGTCGCTACATCATCGCCCCGAAGGGCCTGACCGTCGGCCAACAGCTGATGTCGGGTTCGGAAGCGCCGATCCGTGCAGGCAACACGCTGCCGATCCGCAACATTCCGGTCGGTACGACGATCCACTGCATCGAGATGCTGCCGGGCAAGGGCGCGCAAATGGCGCGTTCGGCTGGCACGTCGGCCATGCTGCTGGCGCGTGAAGGCGTCTACGCGCAGGTTCGTCTGCGCTCGGGCGAAATCCGCCGCGTGCACATCGAGTGCCGTGCAACGATCGGTGAAGTCGGCAACGAAGAGCATAGCCTGCGCCAGATCGGCAAGGCTGGCGCGAACCGCTGGCGCGGTATCCGCCCGACGGTGCGTGGCGTTGCGATGAACCCGGTCGATCACCCGCACGGTGGTGGTGAGGGCAAGACGGCTGCAGGTCGCGATCCGGTGAGCCCGTGGGGCACGCCGACCAAGGGTTATCGCACCCGCAGCAACAAGCGCACGACGACGATGATCGTCCAGCGCCGTCACAAGCGTTAAGGAGTAGGCAATGGCACGTTCTGTAAAAAAAGGTCCGTTCTGCGACGCCCATTTGCTGAAGAAAGTTGAGGCGGCTGCAGCTTCGCGCGACAAAAAGCCGATCAAGACCTGGTCGCGTCGCTCGACGATTCTGCCGGATTTCATCGGCCTGACGATCGCTGTTCACAACGGCCGTCAACACGTTCCGGTGTACATCTCGGAAAACATGGTCGGCCACAAGCTTGGCGAGTTCGCACTGACCCGTACGTTCAAGGGTCACGCAGCCGACAAGAAGGCCAAGAAATAAGGGGCAATCAAGATGGAAGTGAAAGCAATTCATCGCGGTGCCCGCATCTCGGCGCAAAAAACGCGCCTTGTGGCTGACCAGATCCGCGGTTTGCCGGTCGACAAGGCGCTGAACGTTCTGACGTTCTCGCCGAAGAAGGCGGCTGGCATCGTGAAGAAGGTTGTGCTGTCGGCAATCGCGAATGCGGAGCACAACGAAGGCGCCGATATCGACGAGCTCAAGATCAAGAGCATCTACGTCGACAAGGCTGCATCGCTCAAGCGTTTCACCGCGCGCGCCAAGGGCCGCGGTAACCGCATCGAGAAGCAATCCTGTCACATCACTGTGACGGTCGGGAATTAAGGAGCCATACGATGGGACAGAAAATTCATCCGACTGGCTTCCGCCTGGCTGTCAGCCGCAATTGGGCTTCGCGTTGGTACGCGAACAACAACAATTTCGCGGCGATGCTGCAGGAAGACATCGGTGTTCGTGAATACCTGAAGAAGAAGCTGAAGAACGCTTCGGTCGGTCGGGTCGTCATCGAGCGTCCGGCAAAGAACGCGCGCATCACGATTTACAGCTCGCGTCCGGGCGTCGTCATCGGCAAGAAGGGCGAGGATATCGAACAGCTGAAGACGGAACTGCAACGCCGCATGGGCGTGCCGGTTCATGTCAACATCGAAGAGATCCGCAAGCCGGAAACCGATGCTCAACTGATCGCTGACTCGATCACGCAACAGCTCGAGCGCCGGATCATGTTCCGTCGCGCGATGAAGCGTGCGATGCAGAACGCGATGCGTCTGGGTGCCCAGGGCATCAAGATCATGAGCGCAGGCCGTCTGAACGGTATCGAAATCGCTCGTACGGAGTGGTATCGCGAAGGTCGCGTGCCCCTTCACACGCTGCGCGCCGATATCGACTACGCAACCTCGGAAGCGAAGACGACCTACGGCATCATCGGTGTCAAGGTTTGGGTTTACAAGGGCGACACGCTCGGCCGCAATGACGCGCCGGTGGTCGAAGAAGTAGCCGAAGACAAGCGTCCGCGTCGCAATGCGCGTCCGGGCGACCGTCGTCCGCGCCGTGACGGCGAAGGCGGCGCTCCGGGTGCTCGTCGTGGCGCACCGCGCCGCGGCGCCGGCAAGCCGGAAGACGGCAAGACTGGAGAATAACGATGCTGCAACCGAAACGCAGGAAGTATCGCAAAGAGCAGAAGGGTCGTAACACCGGCAAGGCGACGCGCGGCAACGCGGTGTCGTTCGGTGAATTCGGCCTGAAGGCGATCGGTCGCGGCCGTTTGACCGCGCGTCAAATTGAAGCAGCGCGTCGTGCAATGACGCGTCACATCAAGCGTGGCGGCCGCATCTGGATCCGGATCTTCCCGGACAAGCCGATCTCGCAAAAGCCGGCCGAAGTGCGTATGGGTAACGGTAAGGGTAACCCGGAGTACTACGTCGCCGAGATCCAGCCGGGCAAGATGCTCTATGAAATGGACGGCGTAACCGAAGAACTGGCACGCGAAGCGTTCCGTCTGGCTGCAGCGAAGCTGCCGCTGAAGACGGCGTTCATCGTGCGCCAGCTCGGCGCCTAAGGAGAAAACATGAAGGCTTCCGAACTTCTCCAGAAAGACCAGGCCGCGCTCAACAAGGAGCTGGCGGACCTGCTGAAGGCGCAATTCGGCCTGCGCATGCAACTCGCGACCCAGCAGCTCACGAACACGAGCCAGCTGAAGAAGGTTCGTCGCGACATCGCACGTGTGCGGACCGTCATGACTCAGAAGGCGAACCAGAAATGAACGATAGCGTGAAAACCTCGCTGAAGCGGACGCTGGTCGGTCGGGTCGTCAGCAACAAGATGGACAAGACCGTCACCGTGCTGATCGAGCACCGCGTCAAGCACCCGATCTACGGCAAGTATGTCGTGCGTTCGAAGAAGTACCACGCGCACGATGAAGCGAACACCTGCAACGAAGGCGATCTCGTCGAAATCCAGGAAACCCGTCCTGTTTCGAAGACGAAGGCCTGGACGGTGTCGCGCCTCGTCGAAGCAGCTCGCGTCATCTAAGCGGGCAGAGCAGTAGGCAGTAACAGGCACTTCGCCATGAAGTGCTTGAAATCGCAAAGTTTTTGCTTGCGTGACCGGGATTATTTGTTATAATCCCGGTCTTCCCTCTTTATGGGAGCCCCGTCGCGGGCGAAGTTGGTGGGGGAAGCGGACTGGCGCCAGCCTGTCCGAAAGATTCACCGAATTGCGATGGCGGGTTTCGTTTGCCGTCGCTGCTGTTCCAACCCAAGCAGCCGATTGGCTGACGGGACCAAGACTGACCGTATGCATCATGGTGGTGCATCCGGATTAAGTTGGGAAAGACAAACCATGATCCAGACCGAATCTCGGCTCGAAGTAGCCGACAACACGGGTGCGCGTGAAGTCATGTGCATCAAGGTGCTCGGCGGCTCGAAGCGTCGTTATGCCGGCATTGGCGACATCATCAAGGTGACCGTCAAAGAAGCAACGCCGCGCGGGCGCGTGAAGAAAGGCGAAATCTACAACGCCGTGGTGGTCCGCACCGCCAAGGGTGTTCGCCGTCAAGACGGCTCGCTGATCAAGTTCGACGGCAACGCCGCTGTGCTTTTGAATAACAAGCTTGAGCCGATCGGCACCCGCATTTTCGGGCCGGTGACGCGTGAGCTGCGTAGCGAACGATTCATGAAGATCGTTTCGCTGGCGCCGGAAGTGCTGTAAGGAGTCGCGATGAACAAGATTCGCAAAGGTGACGAAGTGATCGTCGTCACTGGCAAGGACAAGGGCAAGCGCGGCGTCGTGCTGGCTGTCGGTGCTGAACATGTGACGGTTGAGGGTATCAACCTCGTCAAGAAGCATGTGAAGCCGAACCCGATGAAGGGTACGACGGGCGGCGTGGAAGCGAAGACGATGCCCCTGCATATTTCGAACGTCGCACTGGTCGACGCGAATGGCAAGGCGTCGCGTGTTGGCATCAAGGTCGAGGAAGGCAAGAAGGTTCGCTTCCTGAAGACGACCGGTGCCGTACTGAGCGCCTGACGCAGCGGAGTAAAAAATGGCTCGTTTTCAAGAGTTTTACAAAGAAAAGGTTGTGCCCGGCCTGATCGAGAAGTTCGGTTACAAGTCGGTCATGGAAGTGCCGCGCATCACCAAGATCACGCTGAACATGGGTCTTGGCGAAGCGATCGCTGACAAGAAGGTTATCGAGAACGCCGTTGGCGACCTCACGAAGATCGCCGGTCAGAAGCCGGTCGTCACGAAGGCACGCAAGGCAATCGCAGGCTTCAAGATCCGCCAGGGCTATCCCATCGGCGCGATGGTGACGCTGCGCGGCCGTGCGATGTACGAGTTCCTCGACCGTTTCGTGACCGTTGCCCTGCCCCG
Organism: Burkholderia sp. B10; assembly: GCF_004368385.1. NCBI lineage: Bacteria > Pseudomonadati > Pseudomonadota > Betaproteobacteria > Burkholderiales > Burkholderiaceae > Burkholderia > Burkholderia sp. B10. Next base: position 28,938 of record NZ_PQMX01000008.1, read on the forward strand.
CGTGCGTGACTTCCGCGGCGTGTCGGGTCGTGCCTTCGATGGCCGCGGCAACTACAACATCGGTGTGAAAGAGCAGATCATTTTCCCCGAAATCGACTACGACAAGATCGACGCACTGCGTGGGCTGAACATCAGCATCACGACGACTGCGAAGACCGACGACGAAGCAAAGGCTCTGCTCGCCAGCTTCAAGTTCCCGTTCAGAAACTGAGGTTACCGTGGCTAAACTGGCACTGATCGAACGTGAAAAGAAGCGCGCCCGCCTGGTCGCGAAGTTCGCAGCAAAGCGCGAAGCGCTGAAGGCGATCGTCGAAGACCAAAGCAAGTCGGAAGAAGAGCGCTACGAAGCACGCCTGGAGCTGCAGCAACTGCCCCGCAACTCGAACCCGACCCGCCAGCGTAACCGCTGCGCGATCACGGGCCGTCCGCGTGGCACGTTCCGTAAATTCGGCCTCGCGCGCAACAAGATTCGTGAAATCGCATTCCGTGGCGAGATTCCTGGCCTGACCAAGGCGAGCTGGTAATAGGAGAAACGTAAATGAGCATGAGTGATCCTATCGCCGATATGCTGACTCGCATCCGCAACGCGCAGATGGTCGAGAAGGTATCGGTCGCGATGCCCTCGTCGAAGGTCAAGGTTGCAATCGCGCAAGTCCTGAAGGACGAAGGTTATATCGACGATTTCGCCGTGAAGGCGGAAGGTGCGAAGTCCGAACTGAATATCGCGCTGAAGTACTACGCAGGTCGCCCGGTCATCGAACGCCTCGAGCGCGTGTCGAAGCCTGGTCTGCGCGTGTACCGCGGTCGTAACGACATTCCGCAGGTCATGAACGGCCTGGGCGTGGCAATCGTTTCGACGCCGAAGGGCGTGATGACCGACCGCAAGGCGCGCGCTACCGGCGTCGGCGGCGAAGTCATCTGCTACGTCGCTTAAAGCCGAGGAGAGAGAAACATGTCTCGAGTAGGTAAGAGCCCGATCGCGCTGCAAGGCGCGGAAGTCAAGCTGGCCGACGGTGCGATCACCGTCAAGGGCCCGCTGGGCACCATCACGCAGCCGGTGAATCCGCTCGTGAACGTGGCGAACAACGACGGCACGCTGAATCTGGCGCCGGTCAACGAAAGCCGCGAAGCAAACGCAATGTCGGGCACGATGCGCGCGATCATCGCGAACGCCGTGCACGGCGTGACCAAGGGTTTCGAGCGCAAGCTGACGCTGGTTGGCGTCGGTTACCGTGCGCAAGCGCAAGGCGACAAGCTGAACCTGTCGCTGGGTTTCTCGCACCCGGTGGTGCACCAGATGCCGGAAGGCGTCAAGGCTGAAACTCCGACGCAAACCGAAATCGTGATCAAGGGGATCAACAAGCAACAAGTCGGTCAAGTAGCTGCGGAAGTTCGCGGTTACCGTCCGCCGGAGCCCTACAAGGGCAAGGGCGTGCGCTATTCCGACGAGGTTGTGATCCTCAAAGAAACGAAGAAGAAGTAAGGGTGCGCAATCATGGATAAGACTCAATCTCGCCTGCGCCGCGCTCGCCAGACGCGTATCAAGATCGCTGAGCTGCAGGTCGCGCGTCTCGCCGTGCATCGCACGAACACGCACATCTACGCTCAAGTGTTCTCGCCCTGCGGCACCAAGGTGCTCGCCAGCGCGTCGACGCTCGAAGCAGAAGTGCGCGCCGAACTCGCCGACAAGTCGGGCAAGGGCGGCAACGTTAATGCCGCGACGCTGATCGGCAAGCGTATTGCCGAAAAGGCAAAGGCTGCCGGCATCGAATCCGTCGCCTTCGACCGCTCGGGCTTCCGCTACCACGGCCGCGTCAAGGCGCTGGCTGAGGCAGCTCGCGAAGCTGGGCTCAAGTTCTAAGGGAAGGAATTCGTCATGGCAAAGATGCAAGCGAAAGTTCAGGCTGACGAACGCGACGACGGCCTTCGCGAAAAGATGATTTCGGTCAATCGCGTGACCAAGGTCGTGAAGGGTGGCCGTATTCTCGGCTTCGCCGCACTGACCGTGGTCGGCGATGGTGATGGCCGCATCGGTATGGGCAAGGGCAAGGCGAAGGAAGTGCCGGTCGCTGTCCAGAAGGCAATGGAACAGGCTCGCCGCAACATGTTCAAGGTGCCGCTCAAGAACGGCACGCTGCAGCACGAAGTGCACGGCAAGCATGGCGCATCCGCAGTCCTCCTCGCTCCGGCGAAGGCAGGTACGGGCGTGATCGCCGGCGGCCCGATGCGCGCAGTGTTCGACGTGATGGGCGTGCAGAACGTCGTGGCGAAGAGCCACGGTTCGACGAACCCGTACAACCTCGTTCGCGCCACGCTGGACGGTCTGCGCAAGCAGTCGACCCCGGCAGACATCGCGGCGAAGCGCGGCAAGTCCGTCGAAGATATTTTGGGCTAAGCCCGGGTGGTCACCATGTCTGAAAAAACTGTCAAGGTTCAGCTCGTAAAGAGCCTGATCGGGACCCGCGAATCGCACCGTGCGACCGTGCGTGGCCTGGGCCTGCGCCGACTCAACTCGGTTAGCGAGCTGCAGGATACGCCGGCGGTCCGCGGCATGATCAACAAGGTCTCGTACCTCGTTAAGGTCATCGCGTAAGCGGCCCTACGGATCAAGGAGTTGATATGGAATTGAATAACCTGAAGCCGGCCGCTGGTGCAAAGCACGCCAAGCGTCGCGTCGGCCGCGGCATCGGTTCGGGCCTCGGCAAGACGGCTGGCCGTGGTCACAAGGGGCAGAAATCGCGTTCGGGCGGCTTCCACAAAGTCGGTTTCGAAGGCGGTCAGATGCCGCTGCAACGTCGTCTGCCGAAGCGCGGCTTCACGTCGCTGACGAAGGAATTCGTCGGTGAAGTGCGCCTGGGCGACCTCGAGAAGCTGCCGGTCGATGAAATCGATCTGCTCGCACTGAAGCAAGCCGGCCTGGTCGGCGAGCTGACGAAGAGCGCAAAGATCATCGCGACGGGCGAACTGAAGCGCAAGATCGTCGTGAAGGGTCTGGGCGCCACCAAGGGTGCGCGCGCTGCGATCGAAGCGGCTGGCGGTTCGTTCGCCGAGTGACACGCGTAGCGCGTCGTTACTTGCATTCATCGGAGAAGGTACTTGGCTAACAGCCCGAGTCTTGCAAAACCCGGTCGAAGCACGGCGAAATTCGGCGATCTGCGCCGGCGAGCGATGTTCCTGCTCCTGGCGCTGATCGTCTATCGCATCGGCGCGCACATCCCCGTGCCGGGCATCGATCCGGATCAACTGGCGAAGCTGTTCCAGAGTCAGGCGGGCGGCATCCTGGGCATGTTCAACATGTTCTCGGGTGGCGCACTGTCCCGCTTCACGATCTTCGCGCTGGGGATCATGCCGTACATCTCGGCGTCGATCATCATGCAGTTGCTGGCGATCGTCTCGCCGCAGCTCGAGGCGCTGAAGAAGGAAGGGCAGGCAGGGCAACGGAAGATCACGCAGTACACGCGGTATTTCACCGTGGTGCTCGCGACCTTCCAGGCGTTCGGTATCGCGGCTGCGCTGGAAAACCAGCCTGGCCTCGTGATCGATCCCGGCATGCTGTTCCGGCTGACGACGGTCGTGACGCTGGTTACCGGCACGATGTTCCTGATGTGGCTGGGTGAGCAGATCACCGAGCGTGGTCTCGGCAACGGCATCTCGATCATCATCTTCGGCGGGATCGCAGCAGGGTTCCCGAATGCCGTCGGTGGGCTGTTCGAGCTGGTGCGTACGGGTTCGATGAGCATCATTTCGGCGATCATCATCGTCGTTCTGATCGCCGCGGTGACTTACCTGGTCGTGTTCATCGAACGCGGGCAGCGCAAGATCCTCGTGAACTACGCGAAGCGCCAGGTCGGCAACAAGATCTACGGTGGCCAGTCGTCGCACTTGCCGCTGAAGCTGAACATGTCGGGCGTGATTCCGCCGATCTTCGCATCGTCGATCATCCTGTTCCCGGCCACGATTCTCGGCTGGTTCAGCACGGGTCAACCGTCGGGAAGCTGGATCTCCAACACGTTGCATAACGTCGCGGAGGCGCTGAAGCCGGGCCAGCCGGTCTATGTGCTGCTGTACACGCTGGCGATCGTGTTTTTCTGCTTCTTCTACACCGCACTGGTGTTCAACAGCAGGGAAACCGCGGACAACCTGAAGAAGAGCGGGGCGTTCGTTCCTGGCATCCGTCCGGGCGACCAAACCGCGCGATATATCGACCGCATCCTCACGCGTCTGACGCTGGCCGGTGCGATCTACATCGTCTTCGTTTGTTTGCTGCCGGAATTCCTGGTGCTGCGCTGGAACGTGCCGTTTTATTTTGGTGGAACGTCGCTGCTGATCATTGTCGTCGTCACGATGGACTTCATGGCGCAGGTGCAGTCGTACGTTATGTCGCAACAGTATGAGTCGCTGCTCAAGAAGGCAAACTTCAAGGGCGGCAACATCCCAATGCGTTAATTAAGGACTATGGCCAAAGACGATGTAATCCAGATGCAGGGTGAGGTGATCGAAAACCTCCCGAATGCGACCTTCCGTGTGAAGCTGGAAAACGGCCATGTCGTGTTGGGGCATATCTCCGGGAAGATGCGGATGCACTACATCCGTATCTTGCCGGGCGACAAGGTCACGGTTGAATTGACGCCTTACGATCTGTCTCGTGCGCGGATCGTGTTCCGGGCGAAGTGATTTGAAAAAAGGGTATTATCATGAAAGTGATGGCATCGGTTAAGCGCATTTGCCGCAATTGCAAGATCATCAAGCGCAAAGGCGTCGTTCGCGTGATCTGCAGCTCGGATCCGCGCCACAAGCAGCGCCAAGGCTGACCGCGCGTTTGTTTGCGCTTTTTGTTTGAGGAAAAACAATGGCTCGTATCGCAGGGGTTAACATCCCGAATCACCAGCATACCGAGATCGGCCTGACGGCAATCTTCGGTATCGGCCGCACGCGCTCGCGCAGCATCTGCTCGGCAGCTGGCGTGGAATTCTCGAAGAAGGTCAAGGACCTGACCGACGCAGACCTCGAAAAGCTGCGTGAGGAAGTGGGCAAGTTCATCGTCGAAGGCGACCTGCGCCGTGAAGTGACGATGAACATCAAGCGCCTGATGGACCTCGGTTGCTACCGTGGTGTTCGTCATCGCAAGGGCCTGCCGATGCGTGGTCAGCGTACGCGTACGAACGCACGTACCCGCAAGGGTCCGCGTCGTGCAGCGCAAGCGCTGAAGAAGTAAGCGGAACTGACAGTTACAGGAAAACGTAATGGCTAAGGCTTCGAACACCGCGGCGCAACGCGTTCGCAAGAAGGTCAAGAAGAACGTCGCTGAAGGCGTGGTGCACGTTCACGCGTCGTTCAACAACACGATCATCACGATCACCGATCGTCAGGGCAATGCTCTGGCATGGGCGACGTCGGGCGGCCAGGGCTTCAAGGGCTCGCGCAAGTCGACGCCGTTCGCTGCTCAGGTTGCTGCTGAGTCGGCCGGTCGTGTGGCGATGGAATACGGCGTGAAGAATCTGGAAGTGCGGATCAAGGGCCCGGGCCCGGGTCGTGAGTCGGCAGTGCGCGCACTGCACGGCCTCGGCATCAAGATCACCGCGATTTCGGACGTCACCCCGATTCCGCACAACGGCTGCCGTCCGCCGAAGCGCCGTCGTATCTAAGAATGCTGCTGGCACGTTCGTGCTGGCGCATTGCCTGTCGTCGCATAGCGCCGACGGGCGTTGCTTTTTTGATTGACTAAGCCCACCGTTCGCCCCAAAGGGCGCGAACTAGCGCGGATTTCGATCCGCGTGACCGATTGATAAAGGAATGCAACGTGGCACGTTATATCGGCCCCAAGGCCAAGCTGTCCCGCCGTGAAGGCACCGACCTGTTCCTGAAGAGCGCGCGCCGCTCGCTCGCCGACAAGTGCAAGCTCGACAGCAAGCCGGGTCAGCACGGCCGTACCTCGGGCGCTCGTACGTCCGACTATGGTACGCAGCTGCGCGAAAAGCAAAAGGTCAAGCGTATCTACGGCGTGCTGGAACGTCAGTTCCGCCGCTACTTCGCTGAAGCCGACCGCCGCAAGGGCAACACGGGTGAAAACCTGCTGCAACTGCTCGAGTCGCGTCTCGACAACGTCGTGTATCGCATGGGCTTCGGCTCGACCCGCGCAGAAGCGCGTCAGCTGGTGAGCCACAAGTCGATCACCGTGAACGGCGTCGTCGCGAACGTGCCGTCGCAACAAGTGAAGGCTGGCGACGTGATCGCGATCCGCGAAAAGGCGAAGAAGCAGGCGCGTATCATCGAAGCGCTGTCGCTCGCCGAGCAAGGCGGCATGCCGAGCTGGGTTGCAGTCGATGCGAAGAAGTTCGAAGGCACGTTCAAGCAAATGCCGGAACGCGCTGACATCGCAGGCGACATCAACGAAAGCCTGATCGTCGAATTGTATTCGCGTTAATCCGATTGACGGCCGAGGTACCCCGATTGCGTTTCGCAAGGAGGGGCCTCGGCTGTTTATTTTCTGGTTGTTACCGGTCAGCCTTATCGGTGTAACGAGCCGAGGGTATTGAAAAGGAAAGCCCATGCAAACCAGTTTGCTGAAACCCAAGATCATCGCCGTGGAATCGCTGGGCGAGAACCACGCGAGGGTGGTCATGGAACCGTTCGAACGCGGTTACGGCCACACCTTGGGCAACGCGCTGCGCCGCGTGCTGCTGTCGTCGATGGTCGGCTACGCGCCGACCGAAGTGACGATCGCCGGCGTGGTGCACGAGTATTCGACGCTCGACGGCGTGCAGGAAGACGTGGTCAACCTGCTGCTGAACCTGAAGGGCGTGGTGTTCAAGCTGCACAACCGTGACGAAGTCACGGTCACGCTGCGCAAGGAAGGCGAAGGCGTCGTCACGGCCGGCGATATCGAGCTCGCGCACGATTGCGAAGTCATCAACCCGAATCACGTGATCGCACATCTGTCCAAGGGCGGCAAGCTCGACGTTCAGATCAAGATCGAGAAGGGTCGCGGCTACGTGCCGGGCAACGTTCGTCGCTACGGCGAAGACACGGCCAAGATCATCGGCCGCATCGTCCTCGACGCATCGTTCTCGCCGGTTCGCCGCGTGAGCTATGCAGTCGAAAGCGCACGTGTCGAGCAGCGTACCGACCTCGACAAGCTCGTGATGAACATCGAGACGAGCGGCGTGATCACCCCGGAAGAGGCGATCCGTCAATCGGCCCGCATCCTGGTCGACCAGCTGTCCGTGTTCGCGGCGCTGGAAGGCACGGAAACGGCTGCCGAAGCACCGTCGCGTGCACCGCAGATCGATCCGATCCTGCTGCGTCCGGTGGACGATCTCGAGCTGACGGTTCGTTCCGCGAACTGCCTGAAGGCCGAGAACATCTACTACATCGGCGACCTGATCCAGCGCACGGAAAACGAACTGCTGAAGACGCCGAACCTCGGTCGCAAGTCGCTGAACGAGATCAAGGAAGTGCTGGCTTCGCGCGGCCTCACGCTGGGCATGAAGCTCGAAAACTGGCCGCCGGCTGGTCTCGACAAGTAAGCCCGACTGTAGCTGCGCTGTAGTCGTAGTTGGCAAAGATGCGGATTTTCCTTTAAAATCCGCATCTTGCCTTTTTCGTTACCGGCCCGTGCACCCGCCGAGGTGCGATAGAAGAGCTGGATCAAAACTTTGAATCAAGGAAACTGAAATGCGCCATCGTCATGGTCTGCGGAAACTGAACCGCACGAGCAGCCACCGTCTGGCTATGCTCCGTAACATGTCCAACTCGCTGATCGAGCACGAAGTCATCAAGACGACGCTGCCGAAGGCGAAGGAACTCCGTAAAGTCGTCGAGCCGCTGATCACGCTCGGCAAGAAGCCGTCGCTGGCAAACCGTCGCCTGGCATTCAACCGCCTGCGCGATCGTGACTCGGTCGCGAAGCTGTTCGACGTCCTCGGTCCGCGTTTCGCGAACCGTCCGGGCGGCTACCTGCGCGTGCTGAAGTTCGGCTTCCGCGTCGGCGACAACGCACCGATGGCACTGGTCGAGCTGCTCGATCGTCCGGAAGTCGACGAAACGGAAAACGTGCAAGAAGCTGAATAAGCTTCGGTACGTAGCAGAATCCGAAAGGGCCGAGCAATTGCTTGGCCCTTTTTGCTTTTTGGCGGCGCCGCGTCGCGATCGATTTTCACCGGCCGCTGCCGGCAACGTTGCGCGCGCTGCGCTACGATAAGGGGCTGTCGAGGGCGCGAGGTGCGCGCAGCGGGCGGCCGAAGCGCGGAAATCAGCCAGGAGAGTGCGTATGGTGGTGTTGATGCTGACGACGGTGCCCGATGCAGCAACGGCTGAGGCCCTTGCCACCGGCGCGCTCGACGCGCGGCTTGCCGCCTGCGTATCGGAGCTCGGTACGATCAAGTCGCGCTATCACTGGCAGGGCAAGGTCGAAACGGCCGACGAGATCCAGTTGCTGTTCAAGACGAGCGCGGTGCGCTCGCTGGAACTGGAGCGATTCATCCTCGCGCATCATCCTTACGAGACGCCCGAAATCGTCTCGTGGCAGGCCGCGGCCTCTGCCGCGTACGGCCAGTGGGTGACGAGCGAAACTCAACGTCTATTTCATGTTTAACGGTATGGCGCTTTCCGTGCGCGCGCTGCGCGCATTCGCGGCTCTGTTGTCGTTCGTGCTGGTGCTGGGCGGCCCGTCGGTCGCGCGCGCGGCCGACGATTTTCTCGATCCGTCGGTCGCATTCAAGTTCAGCGCGAGCGAAGCCCCGGGACAGGTCGACGTCCGCTTCAAGATCGCCAACGGCTATTACCTTTACCGCGAGCGGTTCGCGTTCGCGGTGAAGAGCGGCAATGCGACGCTCGGCGCGCCGCAGTTTCCGCCCGGCCACGTGAAGTTCGACCAGACGTTCCAGAAGGAAGTCGAAACCTATCGCGACGACGTCGTGGTCCACGTGCCGGTCAAGCAGGCGGCCGGGCCGTTCGAGCTCACGGTGACGTCGCAAGGGTGCGCCGACGAAGGGATCTGCTACCCGCCCGCCGAACACGTCGTGAAGATCGACGGCGCGGCGCTCGGCGCGGCCGCAGCGGCTGACGGCGCGGCCGCATCGGGCAGCTGGTTCGACAAGGTCACCAGCGCGGATTTCGCGCAATCGCTGCTCGAGGGGCACGGCTTCCTCACGATCGTCGCGCTGTATTTCGTCGCAGGCGTCGTGTTGAGCCTGCTGCCGTGTTCGTACCCGATGATTCCGATCGTCTCCGCGATCATCATCGGCCAGGGCACGCGCGCAACGCATGCGCGCGGCTTTGCGCTGTCGCTGACGTATGTGGTCGGCATGGCGCTCGTCTATACGGCGCTCGGCATCGCTGCCGCGCTGGTCGGCCAGAGCCTCGGCGCATGGCTGCAGAATCCGTGGGTGCTCGGCGCCTTCGGCTTGCTGCTCACCGCGTTCGCGGTGTCGCTGATCTCCGGCAAGGACCTCATGCTGCCGGCGCGCTGGCAGAACGGCGCGGCGCAGGTGTCGAGCGCGCGCCAGGGCGGCCATTTCGCCGCGGTTGCCGCGATGGGTGCACTGTCGGCGCTGGTCGTCGGCGCATGCATGACGGCGCCGCTGTTCGCGGTGCTCGCCTTCATCGCGCACACCGGCAACGCGTTCCTCGGCGGCGCGGCGCTGTTCGCCATGGGGCTCGGGCTCGGCGTGCCGCTGCTCGTCGTGGGGCTCGGCGCCGGCACGGTGCTGCCGCGCGCCGGCGCATGGATGGATGGCGTCAAGGTGTTCTTCGGCATCGTGCTGCTCGCCGCCGCGCTCTGGATCGTATGGCCGGTGCTGGCGGGCGGCCTGAAGATGATGCTCGCCGCGTTGTGGTTGCTGATCGCCGCAGCGGCGCTCGGACTGTTCACGCCCCATGCCGGAGCCGCCTCCATCTGGCGCCGGTTCGGCCGCGGCCTCGGCGCCGCGCTCGCGATCTGGGCGGCGACGCTGCTCGTCGGCCTGGCCGCCGGTTCGACCGATCCGGTGAAGCCGCTCGCCGTGCTGGCCGCGCGTACGGTTGCGTCGGGCGCTGCGACGTCGGCGGCCGGCCAGGCGGCCGGGCAGGCCGCGCCCGCGTTCGCGGCGGTGCGCTCCAGCGGGGAGCTCGATGCGCTGCTGAAGGCGTCGAGCCGGCCCGTGATGCTCGATTTCTATGCGGACTGGTGCGTGAGCTGCAAGGAGATGGAGCATCTGACGTTCACCGATTCCCGCGTGCAGGCGCGGCTCGCGCAGCTGCACCTGGTGCGCGCGGACGTCACCGCGAACAATTCCGACGATCAGGCACTGCTCAAGCGGTTCAACCTGTTCGGCCCGCCGGGCATCATCTTCTTCGATCGCAACGGTAACGAGATCGGCCGGGTGGTCGGCTATCAGGCAGCCGACACGTTCCTGCGCAGCCTCGATCGCGCAGCGGTGCCGACGGTCTGATCCGAGCTGGACCGACCTGGCCGCCCAGCGCACAAAAAAACGGCGGGACACTTCGGTGTCCCGCCGTTTTTTCATCCTGCGTGCCGATCGGCAGCGCGGCTCAGCGCTGCGCCTTCAGCAGCCGCGCCGCATCGAGCGCGAAGTACGTGAGCACGCCGTCGGCGCCCGCACGCTTGAATGCGAGCAGCGATTCGAGCACGACCTTGTCGTGGTCGAGCCAGCCGTTCATCGCGGCCGCCTTCAGCATCGCGTATTCGCCGCTCACCTGGTACACGTACGTCGGGAAGCGGAACTCGTCCTTCACGCGGCGCACGATGTCGAGATACGGCATGCCCGGTTTGACCATCACCATGTCGGCGCCTTCGTCGATGTCGAGGCGCACCTCGCGCAGCGCTTCGTCGCTGTTCGCCGGGTCCATCTGGTAGGTCATCTTGTTGCCCTTGCCCAGATTCGACGCCGAGCCGACCGCGTCGCGGAACGGACCGTAGAACGCGGACGCGAACTTGGCCGAATAGGCCATGATGCGCGTATGGATATGCCCGTCGCTTTCGAGCATTTCACGCACCGCGCCGATGCGGCCATCCATCATGTCGGACGGCGCGACGATGTCGACGCCGGCTTCCGCCTGCGCGCGCGCCTGTTCGATCAGGATTTCGATCGTGTCGTCGTTGATCACGTAGCCGTTCTCGTCGAGCACGCCGTCCTGGCCGTGGCTCGTGTACGGATCGAGCGCGACGTCGGTCAGCACGCCGAGTTCGGGGAAGCGCTTCTTCAGCTCGCGCACCGCGCGCGGAATCAGCCCTTCCGGGTTGGCCGCCTCGCGGCCGTCAGGCGTTTTCAGCGACGTTTCGATGGCCGGAAACAGCGACAGCACGGGCACGCCGAGTTCGACGCACTGTTCGGCGACGTGCATCAGCAGGTCGACCGATACGCGCTCGACGCCCGGCATCGACGGCACCGGCTGGCGTTGGTTGGTGCCGTCGACGACGAACACCGGATAGATCAGGTCGTCGGTGGTCAGGCGGTTTTCGCGCATCAGGCGCCGGGAGAAGTCGTCGCGGCGCATGCGGCGCGGACGATGAAGAGGATGGAAGCTCATGTGCGATGTGAATGAAATCGGGGCAAGAAGGACCTTACGGATCCCTTAGGTCATTTTCGAGATCATTGGTATATGATAGCGATCGAGCGGCGCGCGTTGCGTGCTGCTCCCCGCTTCTCCTCCCTGAGCGGGTGCCTGTCGTTTTTCGATTAGGCTGTTTGACCCGCCGTTCGACGGCGGGTTTTTTTATGAGCCGGCCGAATCCGCAGACACCGTCAGGTGCGCCCGGCCGCTGCCGGCCGAGCGCTGCCCGTTCATTGTGCTACAGGTGCGCCTTCTGCGTCGGCGACGGACGGCCGCAGCCAGCTCTCGATCAATTCGTGCGCCTCGTCGAGCCCCGTGCGCTTCAGCGCCGAGAACAGCTGGACGGTCAGCTTGCCCTTCACGCCCTGGTCGCGGTACGCGTCGAGCCCTTTCTGCGTGTTGCGCAGCGCGTTGATGCTCTCTTGTCGCGTCAATTTGTCGCACTTCGTCAGCAGCGTGTGGATCGGCTTGCCGGTCGGGGCGAACCACTCGATCATCCGGCGATCGAGGTCGGTCAGCGGGCGGCGCGAATCCATCATCAGGATCAGGCCGCAGAGCTGCGAGCGCGTCGCGAGATAGGACGACAGCAGCATTTCCCAGTGGGCCTTCGCGGCCCCGGGCACTTCCGCATAGCCGTAGCCGGGCAGGTCGACGAGGTTCGCGACGGGCTCCGCGGCGGGGCCGACCGAGAAGTAGTTGATGTGCTGCGTGCGGCCGGGCGTCTTCGACGCGAACGCGAGCCGCTTCTGATTGCACAGCACGTTGATCGCCGTCGATTTGCCGGCATTCGAACGGCCCGCGAATGCGATTTCCGGCTGCACCGTCGGCGGCAGGTCGCGCAGATGGTTGACGGTCGTGTAGAAGCGAGCTTGATGGAGCAAAAAGGCCATGGGGGGAAACCGGTGGGACGGGCGGCGCGAGCCGCTTGGTGGAGGCGGGGTAGCCCCGATAGGCGCGGGAGCTTTCAACGCGATATTGTACAATACGGCGGTTTTGCCGAAGGGTTGCGGGCGCCCGCCTCGCGCTTTTATGCAGCTTCTGCGGTAGACTGGTCGACGTCGTTTTTTGCAGAACCTCAAATTCCCACAAGACGAAACAGGGTGTGCGAATGAATCGACTGTGCAAGTCTCTGATGGTGCTTCAGGTTGCAGCAGGATTCGTAGGTTTCGTGGCGGAGGTAAATGCGGCAGGTGCGGCAAAGCCGGATCTGGACCGCGGCAAGGCGATTGCCGGGCAGGTGTGCGCGTCGTGTCACGGCGCCGACGGCAACAGTGCGTCGGGCAGTTTCCCGAAGCTCGCCGGTCAGCATCCCGAATATTTGGTCAAGCAGTTGAACGACTTCAAGACGCAGCCGGGCGCGAAGGGGCCGGCGCGGAACAATTCGGTGATGGTCGGATTTGCGAGCGCATTGAGCGCGGACGACATGCGCAACGTCGCCGCGTATTACGGCTCGCAAACGACCAAGCTCGGCACCGCACGCGATGCGGCGACCGTGCCGATCGGTCAGAAGATCTATCGCGGCGGCATCGCGGAAAAGGGCGTACCGGCCTGCGCGAGCTGCCACGGGCCGACGGGGCAAGGGATACCGGTCCAGTACCCGCGTCTGTCGGGGCAGTGGGCCGATTACACGGTGGCCCAGTTGACCGCGTTCCAGCAAGGTGCCGGCGCGCGCAACAACAACGAGGCGATGCATCAGATCGCCTCGCGTCTGTCGGACACCGAGATCAAGGCCGTGGCGGATTACATCGCGGGCCTGCGTTGAGCGGTCCGTCGCGAATGGAATGACCGGTCGCCGGAACGGCGGCCGGAGTCAGAACAAGAAAAGGGTGGGGCGCCGCATGCTTGCGGCCGCCTTGCCCTTTTTTGTTGTCAGTCGGAGTTTGAATGAGCGTTACCACGTCGGGGTTGCAGTCGAAGTCGGGTCAAAGTGCGTCCAGGCGCGCGATCGAGCTGATCAGCTCGATGCGCTTCGCGATCGCACTGCTGGTGGTGCTGTCGATCGCGAGCATCATCGGCACGGTGCTGACCCAGGACGACCCCTATCCGAACTACGTGAACCAGTTCGGGCCGTTCTGGGCGGACATCTTCCGCTCGCTCGGCCTGTACAACGTGTACAGCGCGTGGTGGTTCATGCTGATCCTGATCTTCCTGGTCGCGTCGATCTCGCTGTGCGTGATCCGCAACGCGCCGAAGATGCTCGCCGACGCGAAGAGCTGGAAGGACAAGGTCCGCGAAGGCAGCCTGCGCGCGTTCCATCACAAGGCCGAATACACCGTTGCCGGCACGCGCGCGAGCGTCGCGGCGACGCTCGCCGCATTCGTCGCGAAGGGCGGCTACAAGCACGTCGTGCGCGAAACCGACGGCGCGACGCTGATCTCTGCGAAACGCGGCGCGCTGACGAAGTGGGGCTACATTTCCGCGCACCTGGCGATCGTCGTGATCTGTATCGGCGGCCTGCTCGACAGCAACCTGCCGATCAAATTCCAGATGTGGATGTTCGGCAAGAGCCCGGTCAACACGAGCGCGACGATCAGCGAGATCTCGCCCGATCACCGGCTGTCCGCGTCGAACCCGACGTTCCGCGGCTACGCGTGGGTGCCCGAAGGCCAGTTCGTGTCCACCGCGATCCTCAACCAGCCGAACGGCTCGTTGATCCAGGACCTGCCGTTCTCGATCCAGCTGAACAAGTTCATCGTCGATTACTACACGACCGGGATGCCGAAGCTGTTTGCGAGCGACATCGTCGTGATCGATCGCGAGACGGGCCGCAAGATCCCGGCGCGCGTCGAAGTGAACAAGCCGTTCACCTACAAGGGCGTGTCGATCTATCAGTCGAGCTTCCAGGACGGCGGCTCGCAGATGCAGATGACGGCCTATCCGATGACGGGCGACACCGCGAAGACGTTCGCCGTGAAGGGCACGATCGGCAGCACGGCGCCGCTGCAGATGCCGGGCAGCGACGGCGACACGATCGAGTTCTCGGACTTCCGCGCGATCAACGTCGAGAACATGGCCGACGCGAACGGCAAGCCGGACGTGCGCGGCGTGGCGAAGACGGAGTCGCTGAAGCAGGCGTTCGACGAACGGCTCGGCTCGGGCGCGAAGACGTCGAAGCCGATGCAGCTTCATAACATCGGGCCGTCCGTGCAGTACAAGATCCGCGGCAAGGACGGCCAGGCGCGCGAGTTCAACAACTACATGCTGCCGGTCGACATGGGCGGCGCGCGCGTGTTCCTCGCGGGCGTGCGCGCGAGCCCGAACGACGCGTTCCGCTACATGCGGATTCCGGCCGACAGCGAGGATTCGATCGGCGAATGGATGCGCCTGCGCGCCGCGCTCGAGGATCCGGCGGTGCGCGCGGACGCCGCCGCCCGTTTCGCCCAGCGTTCGCTGCCGACCACCGACGCGTCGCTGCGCGGCCGGCTGCAGGACAGCGCGTTCAAGGTGTTGACCCTCTTTGCGGCGAGTGACGACAGCGTCGGTCGCGGTGCGGACGGGCAGCCGGTCGGCGGCTTCCAGGCGGTGGCCACCTTCATCGACCGGTCGGTGCCGAAGGCCGAGCAGGAAAAGGCGGCGAGCCTGCTGCTGCGCATGCTCGAGGGCTCGATGTGGGAGGTCTGGCAGATCGCGCGCGAGCGGGCCGGCGAGCCGGCCGTCCAGCAGGGCGCCGACACGGTCCGCTTCGTGCAGAA
Source organism: Burkholderia sp. B10 (assembly GCF_004368385.1). Classification (NCBI taxonomy): domain Bacteria; kingdom Pseudomonadati; phylum Pseudomonadota; class Betaproteobacteria; order Burkholderiales; family Burkholderiaceae; genus Burkholderia; species Burkholderia sp. B10. The sequence continues at coordinate 44,183 of NZ_PQMX01000008.1, forward strand.
CGCGATCAATGCGCTATCCGACAGCTTCCTGTACGGATCGCCGGTCTATTTGCAGCTCGATTCCTTCAAGCAGGTGCAAGCCTCGGTATTTCAGCTGACGCGCGCGCCCGGCAAGAATCTGGTGTATCTTGGCAGCCTGCTGTTGGTCGCCGGCATCTTCTCGATGTTCTACGTGCGTGAGCGGCGCCTGTGGTTCTGGCTCAAGGATGCCGGTGCGGGCGTCGAAGTGGTGATGGCGATGTCCACGGCGCGCAAGACGTTCGATTTCGAGAAAGAATTCGTGCAGACGCGCGATGCGGCCGGCGCCGCCCTGGGCGCCGCACCCCGCGACGCCGCGCCCGCCGGCGCGGCTGCAACTGCCCGCCCGCCCGTCGGCGGCGATTCCGATTCCGAGAATTCCACCCGGTAACATCATGGATCTCACTCAAGCCTCCTCTTCCCGTCCGGGGACCGTCAAGGCCCCGAATCCGGCGCCGTTGTTCGACGGCCGTCCGTTCCTCTCGCGCCTGTCCGTGCTCGACTGGCTGTTCGCGCTGGCGCTCGTGGTCGGCGCGGGCTATGCGTTCGTGCACTACAACGAGCACATGAATTACTACGACAAGGCAGTGATGATCGGCACGGTGCCGGCGCTCGTCGTGCTCGGCTGGCGCTGGAAACCCGCGCGGCTGCTGATGGCGGCGATCGCCGTGCTGTCCTTGCTGTCGATCCAGATCTACCAGGGCGACCTCGCGCGCGCCGATTCGGCGTTCTTCCTGAAGTACTTCCTGTCGAGCCAGTCGGCGATCCTCTGGATGAGCGCCTTGTTCGTGCTCGCGACGATCTTCTACTGGATCGGCCTGCTCGCGCGCGCCGCGACGGGCTCCGCGATCGGCCAGAAGCTCACGTGGGCCGCCGTGCTGATGGGCTTCGTCGGCCTGATGGTACGTTGGTACGAGTCCTATCTGATCGGTGCCGACGTCGGGCATATCCCCGTGTCGAACCTGTATGAAGTGTTCGTGCTGTTCAGCCTGATCACCGCGCTGCTCTACCTGTATTACGAAGGCCATTACGGCACGCGTGCGCTCGGTGCGTTCGTGCTGCTCGTGATCAGCGCGGCCGTCGGCTTCCTGATGTGGTACTCGGTCGCGCGCGACGCGCAGCAGATCCAGCCGCTCGTGCCGGCGCTGCAGAGCTGGTGGATGAAGATCCACGTGCCGGCGAACTTCATCGGCTACGGCAGCTTCGCGCTGTCGGCGATGGTGGCGGTCGCGTATCTGATGAAGGAACGCGGCATGCTGGCCGATCGGCTGCCGACGCTCGACGTGCTCGACGACGTGATGTACAAGTCGATCGCCGTCGGCTTCGCGTTCTTCACGATCGCGACGATTCTCGGCGCGCTGTGGGCGGCGGAAGCGTGGGGCGGCTACTGGAGCTGGGACCCGAAGGAAACCTGGGCGCTGATCGTGTGGCTCAATTACGCGGCGTGGCTGCACATGCGCCTGATGAAGGGGCTGCGCGGCACGGTCGCCGCATGGTGGGCGCTCACGGGCCTGCTCGTGACGACATTCGCGTTCCTCGGCGTCAACATGTTCCTGTCCGGGCTGCACAGCTACGGCAAGCTGTAAGATTTCCGATGCGGGTCCGACAAAAGACCGCCGGCGCACTGTGTGCCCCGGCGGTTTTCTTTTGTTACCGACGGGCGCGCCGCGTGTCGAACGGCGCATGACGGGCCGGGTCGAACGCAGATGAAGCGTGCGCGCCGCGCATGCATGAGGAGCAGCACCATGTGGATCAGGGATTCCCTGCGCAACCTGTTGACCGGCGCCGACATTGCGCCGAGCGAGATCACCGCGCGCGCGGTGTTCGAGAACCGGCGGCGCGTATTGCAGGCGGCTGGCCTTGCGGCGGCGGGCGGATTGCTCGGCGGCAGCGGCGCGGCATTCGGCGCGTATGCGTCGCCCGACGCGCGGGCCGCGAAGCTCGCGGCGAAGACCAATCCGAAATTCATCGCGGCCGACAAGGTCACGCCGTTCAAGGACATCACGTCCTACAACAACTTCTACGAATTCGGCACCGACAAGGGCGACCCGGCGCAGAACGCCGGCACGCTGCGGCCGCGCCCGTGGCGGGTGAGCGTCGAAGGCGAGGTGCTGCATCCGAAGGTGTTCGATCTCGACGAACTGCTGAAGCTGGCGCCGCTCGAGGAGCGCGTGTACCGGCTGCGCTGCGTCGAGGGCTGGTCGATGGTGATTCCGTGGATCGGCGTGCCGTTCTCCGAACTGGTCAAGCGCGTGCAGCCGACCGGCAACGCGAAATATGTGCAGTTCATCACGCTGGCCGATCCGTCGCAGATGCCGGGGCTGTCGACGCCGGTACTCGACTGGCCTTACTCCGAAGGGCTGCGCATGGACGAGGCGATGAACCCGCTCACGCTGCTGACGATGGGCGTTTACGGCCAGGTGCTGCCGAATCAGAACGGCGCGCCGGTGCGTATCGTCGTGCCGTGGAAGTACGGCTTCAAGAGCGCGAAGTCGCTGGTGAAGATCCGCTTCGTCGACAAGCAGCCGAAGACGAGCTGGAACACCTACGCATCGAACGAATACGGCTTTTATTCGAACGTGAATCCGAATGTCGACCACCCGCGCTGGAGCCAGGCGACAGAGCGGCGGATCGGCGACGACGGGTTCTTCACGCCGAAGCGCAAGACGCTGATGTTCAACGGCTACGGCGATCTGGTCGCATCGATGTATCAGGGCATGGACCTGAAGAAGAACTTCTGAGTGCGACGACCGTGAGAAACGACATGCATCCGTCGACGCTGGAGCCGCGGCGGGCGTCCAGCCCGCGTGCGGCGGCCGCCGGTGTTGCGCGGGCGGGCACTGCGGCGCGGGCTGCGCCGCAGCGCTGGCTTGCGCCGGCCAAGCTGCTGGTGTTCGCGGCCGGCCTTTATCCGCTCGCGCGTCTGGTGCTGTTCGGGCTGACCGACCGGCTCGGCGCGAACCCGATCGAATTCATCACGCGCTCCACCGGCCGGTGGACGCTCGTGATCCTCTGCGCCACGCTCGCTGTCACGCCGCTGCGGCGCATGACGGGCGTGGCCGCGTTGCTGCGCTTTCGCCGGATGATCGGGTTGTTCGCGTTCTTTTACGCGACGCTGCACTTCGCAACGTACGTGTGGTTCGACAAGTGGTTCGACGTGCTGGCGATCCTGAAGGACGTCGGCAAGCGTCCGTTTATCACCGTCGGTTTCGCCGCGTTCGTGCTGTTGATTCCGCTGGCCGCGACGTCGCCGCGTGCGATGGCGCGTCGGCTCGGCCGTCATTGGGCGACGTTGCACCGGGCGATCTATGCGATCGCGCTGTTCGGCGTGCTGCATTTCTGGTGGATGCGGGCCGGCAAGCACGATCTCTCGCAGCCGAAGCTGTACGCGGCGATCGTCGCAGTGCTGCTCGGCTGGCGGCTGTTCGAATGGAGCCGGCGCCGCATTCGCGCGTGACGATGAACGACGCACGCGCAGAAAAACAAAAGGCGATGACGGGGAGTCATCGCCTTTTGTCGTGTCGACAGGTGAACCGCGAGCGGCGCAGCGCTCGATTACTTCGCGGCCGCCGGGCTCGATGCTGCCGTTGCCGCCTTCGACGTGCTGCTCGAGAGCTCCGGCGACAGTGTCAGCGGCGTGCCGGAAGAGTCGGGGATGCTGTCGTACGACGCGTTTTCATCGGTCGGCGTGACGTCCGACGGCGGCGTGTCCTGCTGCTGAATGGGCTTGGCTGGCAACGGGGGCACGGTGGGCAGATAGAGCGGACCGCGTTGACCGCAGCCGGCAAGAATCGCCAAAGCCGCTACAATCGCGCTCATCCGGAAAACGACTCGCATGATCGTCCCTGAACAATTTAACCGATAGAGTTTAGCATGTCCGATACTGAATACCTGGCTCGCGCAGAGGCCGTGCTGGCGGCCGTGGAACGTACCGTCGACGCCGCGAACGACGGCGATCACGACATCGATCTGGAGCGCAACGGCAGCGTGCTGACGCTGACGTTCGAGAACGGCTCGAAGATCATCGTCAATCTGCAGCCGCCGATGAAGGAGCTGTGGATCGCCGCGAAGGCCGGTGGATTCCACTACCGGTTCGTGGACGGCGAATGGCGCGATACGCGCACCGGCACCGAGTTCTTCTCCGCACTGACCGACTACGCGACGCAACAGGCCGGCCTGCCGATCACGTTCCGCGCGTGACGCCGGCGCTCGGCGCAGCAGCATGAAAAAAAGCGCCCGCGGGCGCTTTTTTCATTTCCGGGCCGCCGGAGCGTCAGTGGCCGCGGAACAGGTTCATGATGTCCTGCTTTTCCTGCTCGTCGACATGCGGCGCTTCTTCGTCGACGTTCTGCGGAGTCGCCGCCTGCGGTACGCCGACCGTCGACACGAAGCCGTGACCCGGCGTGAACTCGGTGAAGTACAGCTCGCCGCCGAGCGACTGGACGTCGTCGGGCATGGTCGGCTTGAACTCGGGCACGTCCTTCAGCGCCGCACCCATGTAGTCGATCCAGACCGGCAGCGACAGCCCGCCGCCCGTTTCGCGATCGCCGAGGCTGCGCGGGTTGTCGTAGCCGATCCACGCGATCGCCGCGAGCGTGTGCTGATAGCCGGCGAACCACGCGTCGTGCGAATCGTTCGTCGTGCCCGTCTTGCCGGCGAGGTCGGTGCGCTTGAGCACGTTGGTGCGCGCGCCGGTGCCGCGCTGCGCGACGCTCTGCAGCAGGCTGTTCATCACGTATGCGTTGCGCGCGTCGATCGCGCGCGGCGCGTTCTGCTCGGCGATGAGCGGCTGCGCGCGCGCGACGATCGCGCCGCTCGGATCGGTCACTTCGGCGATCAGATACGGATTCACGCGGAAGCCGCCGTTCGCGAACACCGAGTACGCGCCGGCCATCTGCAGCGGCGTGACCTGGCCCGCGCCCAGCGCCATCGGCAGGTAGGCCGGATGGCGCTCGGCGTCGAAGCCGAAGCGCGTGATGTACTGCTGCGCGTACTTCGTGCCGATGTGGTTCAGGATCCGGATCGAGACGAGGTTGCGCGAGCGCTGCAGCGCGGTGCGCATCGACATCGGGCCTTCGAAGCCGCCGCCGTAGTTTTTCGGTTCCCACGGCTGGCCGCCGGTTTCGGCCGCGCTGAAATACAGCGGGCCGTCGTTGATCACGGTGGCCGGCCCGAGCCCCTTGTCGAGCGACGCCGAATAGATGAACGGCTTGAACGACGAGCCGGGCTGCCGCCACGCCTGCGTGACGTGATTGAACTTGTTCTTGTTGTAATCGAAGCCGCCGACGAGCGAGCGGATCGCGCCATCCTGCGGGACGATCGAGATGAACGCGCCTTCGACCTGCGGCAACTGCGTGATCGACCATTTGCCGGTGTCGTTCTTCACGACGCGCACGATCGCGCCCGGCCGGATGCGGCGGTTCGGCTGCGCGTTGGCCGACAGCGCGCTCGACGCGAAGCGCAGATTGTCGCCATCGATCGTCGCGCTGCTGCCGTCGATGAACGCCACGGTGATCTGGCGCGGGCTCGTCGCGGTGACGACTGCCGCGATCAGCTCGCCGTTGTCGGGATGCTCGAGCAGCGCGTCGTCGATCGCCTGCTCGCGATCGTCCGCGCCGGCCGGCAGCTCGATGAAGCCCTCCGGCCCACGATAGCCGTGACGGCGCTCGTAATCCATGATGCCCTTGCGCAGCGCGGTGTACGCGACCTGCTGATCGGCGGAGTCGATCGTCGTGACCACGTTGAAGCCGCGCGTGTAGGTTTCTTCCCGGTACTGCGCGTACATCATCTGCCGGACCATCTCCGCGACGTACTCGGCGTGCACGCTGAACTCGCGCCCCGCACCCTTGACGACGAGCGGCTGCGCGACGGCTTCGTCGTACTGCTCGCGCGTGATGAAGTTCAGCTCGAGCATCCGCTGCAGGATGTACTCCTGACGCACCTTCGCGCGCTTCGGATTGACGACCGGGTTATACGCCGACGGCGCCTTCGGCAACCCCGCGAGCATCGCCGCCTCGGCGAGCGTGATGTCCTTCAGGTCCTTGCCGAAGTAGACCCGCGCCGCGCTCGCGAAGCCGTATGCACGCTGGCCGAGGTAGATCTGATTCATATAGACCTCGAGAATCTGATCTTTCGTCAGCGCGCGCTCGATCCGGTACGCGAGCAGCATCTCGTAGATCTTGCGGGTGTAGGTCTTTTCGCTCGACAGGAAGAAGTTGCGCGCGACCTGCATCGTGATCGTGCTCGCGCCCTGCGACGCATGGCCGTTCGTCAACGCGACGAAGCCCGCGCGGGCGATGCCGGTGAGGTCGACGCCGCCATGATCGTAGAACCGTGCGTCCTCGATCGCGAGGATCGCCTTCTTCAGCGAATCCGGCACGTCCTTGAAATGGACGATGTCGCGCCGTTCCTCGCCGAATTCGCCGATCAGCACGTGATCGGACGTGTAGATGCGCAGCGGCACCTTCGGGCGGTAGTCGGTCAGCGCGTCGAGCGACGGCATGTTCGGCCATGCGACGACGAGCGCATAGCCGAGCACGAGGCCGCCGGCCACGACGATGGCCACGCACATCGCGGCGAGCCCGATCAGGGCCTTCAGCCACCAGGGGCGCTTCTTCGGCTCGGGCGCGGGAGGCGGGGACGTAGGAGACGTGGATTGCATAGGCATACCGGAAAACAGTCCCGCGATTATAGCTGCCCGGTACGACCGGTCCTGACACGGCGCGCGCCCGCGGCGAAGCGGCCAATCGCGGTGTCGCCGACACAGTGTCCACGCGCTCGGCTCGCGCCACAACTGGCCATTCGGCCGACTGTCGGCCGCGCCCGCCGCTCAGCAGAATCAGTGCTCGGAAACGCGGCGTGGGCCGCAACGATCGCGGGAGGCTGGGATGGCTGGACGATGGGCGGCGCGCTTCGCGCCGGGCAGGCACCGTTCGACGGGGATCGACGTCGCGGCTGACGAGGTGAGAGTGGCCGTGCTGAGCCGGCGCGGCCGGGCCGCGGAGGTGCGTGTCGACGGCCTTGAACGGGAGTCGGTGGGCCTCGCGGGCGGCCCCGACGATGCGCGCTGGGCCGCGGTCGCGCGCGCACTGGCGGCGGCCGTGGCGCGGCTGTCCGCGGCAGGCGTGCGCTGCGACACGCGCGGCGTGATGGCGCTGCGCGACGACGAGATGCGCACGGCGACGCTCGATCTGGCCGGGCGCGCCGACGTCGCTGACGCCGCCCGTCAGGCCGCCGAACGCATCTCGGGGCTGGCGCCCGACAGTCTCGCGTACGACTGGCGGCAGGACGACGGCGCATGCGTGGGCGAGATTGCGGTCGCCGTGGCGCCGCAGGCGTTGCTCGAGCGGCGGATCGACGTCGCCGCGCAGGCCGGCATCGACCTGACGGCCGTCGACGCAGAGTCGGCGGCCGCGCTGCGCGCGCTGCGCTATGCCGCGCAGTTCGAACCCGATGCGCACGGGCCGTACGCAGCGTTCTGGTTCGGCGATTCGGGCGTGTACGGTTGGCGGGTCGACGGACCGGTCGCCGCCTCGGTGCTCGCGATGTCGGGCAACGAGCGGTCGGGGTTGCCGGACGCGTTGCGGCGCTGCGCTCTCGAGCCCGTGCGCTGCGCGCTGGTGGCCGGCGACGAGCGCTGCATGGCCCGCTGCGGCACGTCGGTCGCCGACATCGGCGATGCGCTCGGCGTAGCGGCGGTGCCGTTCGACTGCACCGGATGGGACGGGCTGCCCAGCGGGCCCGTAGGCTGCGCGGGCGAGCCGGCATTTGCGCTCGCGATCGGGCTGGCGTTGCGCGGGGTGTGGGAATGATGGCCGGCATGGGAGCCGGGCCGGCTATCGCGAGCCGAGCCGCGCTCGGCGGCTTCAATCTGCTGCCGTACCGAGAGCGCGTCGCCCAGGTGTTGCGCCGTCGGCGCGCGACGCATCTGGGCGCGGCCATCGTGCTCGGCGTGCTCGCGGCCGGTCTTTGGACGGGAGCCGCGACCGTGTGGCGATGGAACCTCGACGCCGAGCGCGCGCGGCTGGACGCGCAGTTGCGCCAGTGGCAGCCGCAGCTGGATGTCGCCCGGCGTGCCGCCGGCGTGGCCGCGGATGCCGCGCAACGCGACGCGCGGGCCGCCGAGCTGGCTGCACCGTCCCGGCGCGTCGTCGCGTTGCTCGCGATACTGGCGCATGCGTCCGACGACTCGGTGCGACTCGACGCGCTGCGGACGACTTCGTCCGGCGCCGTGCTCGACGCGCGCGCGCCGACCTACGCTGCGGCCGCACGGTGGCTTGCCCGGATCGCGGGCGGGGAGCCCGGCTGGCAATTCGACCTCGGCGCGCTGACGCCCGCTTCGCGTGCGCCGGACGCGGGCGCCGCCGCGCCGTTCCGGTTCTCCGTGCAGGTGCGCTGGCACGATGCGTCGTCGCGGCCGAACGTGAAGGGAGGCGGCGCATGACGGCGCTCGCGCATCGCTCCATGCCCGGCGCGGCGCAGCGCCTCGGCCGCGTGACGCGGATGTCGCCGGCCGCCGCCCACGCGATAGGCTGCGTGCTGGCATTCGCCGCCGTCGCGTGCGGCGTCATATATCTGATGGACGCGGCCGACGCGAGCGGGCTCCATCGCAGCCGCGCACTGCTGGCGACCGCGCACGCGCGCGTCGCGGCTGCCCGGCGGATGCTTCCGACGGCAGCCGCCCAGCAGCGCGACCGCGGCACCGCCGCGCAGCGCGACACCGACGCGCCAGCCACACCGGCGTGGCCCGCGCTGCTGCTGGAACTGGCGGACCTGGCCGGCGCGAGCGGCTTGCGGATCGTGTCGATCGAGCCGGGCAGCACCGACCAGACGGCGCCGGAAGGCCGGCGAACCGTTCGAATGGTCGCGGAAGGCGGTTTCGCGGCGCTGCTGCGGCTGACGGACGGCGTGGCGCGCTTCCAAGCGCTGGTGGTGCCGACGCGCCTGCAGATCGAGCGGAAGGCGTCCGCCGCCCGGATGGACGTGACGCTCGACGTGTTCCCGGGGTTGCGGCCCGCTTCGATGCCCGGCGATGCCGCTGCGCCGCCTGCCGTAACGGCGGCCGGCGATCCGTTCGGCGGCACGGGCGAGCCGATGTCCGACGATTCCGCACCGCGCCTCGCCGGCACGATTCGCGACGCTCGTGCGGCGCTCGCATTGTTCGAATCCGGCAACGGCAAGTTCTCGACGGTCGCGCCCGGCGACGCTCTCGGCGCGGCGCGCGTGACGCGTGTCGAGGCTGGCGCGGTAACGCTCGCGACGGCCGACGGCGCACGCCGGTTCGTCGTGGACGACGGAGGCAACCCATGAGCCGGCATGCATGGTGGGCGATCGTACTCGGCGCCGGGCTGGGCGCGTCGGCGGCACAGGCGACGCTGCCGCCTTTGCCGCCGTCAGGATGGCCGATCGCGTCGATATCGCTGCACGGCGCCGACGTGCCGTTGCCGCAAGGCGCGCCCGACGGCCCGACCGTTGCCGCCGACGCGCCGGCCCGCGCGTCGGCCGAGCCAGCGCCGTTCAACGCGGCGGCGCGCACGGTGCACGACGCAGGCGCGAGCGCGTCGTCGGCGTTGCCGCAGCAGCAGCCGGTGCTGGAAGGTCCGCCGATTCCATTGCCGCCGCCCACGCGGATGAACGACCCCGCGGCGCGGCATGCGGGCGACGCGGACGATGCACGGCGAATCTCGCTGAATCTGCAAGGCGCCGCGCTGGCCGCTGCGTTCGACGCGCTCGCGCGCTTCACCGGCCTGAACATCATCGTCGGCGAGCAGGTGCGCGGCACCGTCACGTTGCGTCTGAACAATGTCCGTTGGCGCGATGCGTTCGATACGCTGCTCGACACGCACGGGCTCGCGATGTCCCGGCGCGGCAACGTGATCTGGGTCACGCCGGCGGCTGAACTGGCCGCACGGGAGCGCGAGCGCTTCGAAACCCATGCGCGCGCGGCCGAGCTGGAGCCGCTCGCGAGCCGCACCTTCGCGCTGCGTTACCCGCGTGCGGCGGACGTGCAGCGGCTGCTGTCCGGCGCGACCGGCCAGCGCCTGCTGTCCAGACGCGGCGCCGCGGCCGCCGATCCGCGGATGAACCTGCTGTTCGTCACCGATCTTGCGCCGCGCATCGCCCAGATTGCGGAGCTGATCGACGCGATCGACCGAGCTTCGCGACAGGTCCGGATCGAGGCGCGGATCGTCGAAGGCGAACAGGGCTTTTCGCGCAACCTCGGTGCGCGCGTCGCGCTGCGCGCCCACGGGCGCGCCCCGGCGGCCGACGGCGCGACGGCCGCAACCGACACGCGCAATGCGCTCGATCTGACGGCCCGCGCCATCGGCGGCCTCGACGCGGCCACGGCCGGCTTCACGCTGTTCGCCGCGCCGCTCAGTCGCGTGCTCGACATCGAGCTGAGCGCGCTGGAGGCGCAAGGGCGCGGCCAGATCGTTTCCAGGCCGCGCGTGGTGACGGCCGATCGCGTGAAGGCGATCGTCGAACAGGGTTCCGAGGTGCCGTACCAGGCAAAGGTCGGCAACGGCGTGAGCGGCGTGCAGTTCCGCCGCGCGACGCTGAAGCTCGAGGTCGAGCCGCAGATCACGCCCGACGGGCGCGTCGTGCTCGACCTCGACGTGACGAAGGACAGCATCGGCGAGCCGACCGCGGCCGGTCCGGCGATTCATACGAAGCACGTTCAGACGCGCGTGGAGGTGGAGGACGGCGGTACGGTCGCGATCGGCGGGATCTACGAGCAACTGAGGCGGGACGATGTGACGCGCGTGCCGCTGTTGGGCAGAATACCGGTTCTGGGCGCGCTGTTCCGGCACCGCGCGCGCAGCGACCAGCGCAGCGAACTGGTCGTCTTCATCACGCCGACGGTCGTCGGCGCACGTTGCGACCCCGCCGTGACGAGCGACGCCGATCCGGCACAAACGGGGCCGGAAGCCGACGGCGCAGGCTCGACAAGGCGGCCGCTTTGCCAGTAAGCTGCGCCACACACCAGCAAGATTCAAGCAGAGGAAGCCGTTGCAAGCGCGGGACCCACACGCAAACGTATTTTTCGTCGGCCTTATGGGAGCGGGTAAGACCACCGTGGGCCGTGCGGTCGCGCGCCGGCTCGACAGGACGTTCTTCGACTCCGACCACGAAATCGAGGCCCGCACGGGCGCCCGCATCCCGGTGATCTTCGAGATGGAGGGCGAGGCCGGCTTTCGCGACCGCGAATCGCAGGTGATCGCCGAGCTGACGCAGCGCGAGAACATCGTGCTGGCGACCGGCGGCGGCGCGGTGCTGCGCGCCGAAAATCGCGAATGCCTCAAAAACCACGGCATCGTCATCTATCTGCGCGCCAATCCGCACGATCTGTGGCTGCGCACGCGCAAGGACAAGAACCGCCCGCTGTTGCAGACCGACGATCCGAAAGCCCGCCTCGAAGCGCTGTACGAAGCGCGCGACCCGCTGTACCGCGAATGCGCGGATTTCATCATCGAGACGGGCCGCCCGTCGGTCAACGGCCTCGTCAACATGGTGCTGATGCAACTCGAACTCGCAGGCGTCATCGCCAAGCCGCTACAAGCATGATTACCGTCAACGTCGATCTGGGCGACCGCGCCTACCCGATTCACATTGGTGCCGGCCTGATTGGCCGCACCGAGCTGTTCGCTCCTCACATCAACGGTTCGTCGGTGACGATCGTCACGAACACGACCGTCGATCCGCTGTACGGCGATGCGCTGCGCGCCGCGCTCGCGCCGCTCGGCAAGCGCGTGTCCACCGTCGTCCTGCCGGACGGCGAGGCCTACAAGAACTGGGAAACGCTCAACCTGATCTTCGACGGGCTGCTCACCGAGCGTGCCGATCGCAAGACGACGCTGATCGCACTCGGCGGCGGCGTGATCGGTGACATGACCGGTTTCGCGGCTGCCTGCTACATGCGCGGCGTGCCGTTCATCCAGGTGCCCACGACGCTGCTGTCGCAGGTCGATTCGTCGGTCGGCGGCAAGACGGGCATCAATCATCCGCTCGGCAAGAACATGATCGGCGCGTTCTACCAGCCGCAGGCGGTCGTCGCCGATATCGGCGCGCTGGCGACGCTGCCCGATCGCGAGCTGGCGGCCGGCGTCGCCGAGGTCATCAAGACCGGCGCGATCGCCGATGCCGAATTCTTCGACTGGATCGAGGCCAACGTCGACGCGCTGAACCGCCGCGAGCCGGCCGCGCTCGTGCATGCGGTGAAGCGCTCGTGCGAGATCAAGGCGAGCGTGGTCGCCGCCGACGAGCGCGAAGGCGGCCTGCGCGCGATCCTGAACTTCGGCCATACGTTCGGTCATGCGATCGAGGCCGGGCTCGGCTACGGCGAATGGCTGCACGGCGAGGCGGTCGGCTGCGGGATGGTGATGGCGGGCGATCTGTCCGTGCGGCTCGGCCTGCTCGACGAAGCATCGCGGCAGCGGCTCGATGCGGTGATCGCCGCGGCCCGTCTGCCGGTGAGCGGGCCGGCGCTCGGCGAGGCGCGCTATATGGACCTGATGCGCGTCGACAAGAAGGCCGAGGCCGGCGCGATCAAGTTCATCCTGCTGAAGCGATTCGGCGATACGCTGATCGCGCCGGCACCCGACGAAGCCGTGTTCGCCACGCTGGCGAAGACCACCCGGTAACGGCGCTCCGGATGGCCCGGCGCCCCTGACATGGAGCACACGTGAGCGAGACATCCAGCAGCAAACCGATCGAAGCCGGCCGCGCATCCGTCGCGGCGCCGGCCGAGCCGCCGACGCTGGCGGCGCTGGAAGCCCATCTCGCTCCGTATGCCGCTCATGCGTCGCAGTCGCGTGGGCGCCGTCATGCCGAACAGCCGCCGGCGGCCCGCACCGAGTTCCAGCGCGACCGCGACCGCATCGTTCACTCGACCGCGTTCCGCCGGCTCGAATACAAGACCCAGGTGTTCGTCAATCACGAAGGCGACCTGTTCCGCACCCGTCTCACGCACAGCCTGGAAGTCGCGCAGATCGCGCGTTCGGTGGCGCGCAACCTGCGCCTGAACGAGGATCTCGTCGAAGCGATTTCGCTCGCGCACGATCTCGGCCATACGCCGTTCGGCCATGCCGGGCAGGACGCATTGAACGCGTGCATGCGCGAGCACGGCGGCTTCGAGCACAATCTGCAGAGCCTGGCCGTCGTCGACGAGCTCGAGGAACACTATGGCGCGTTCAACGGCCTGAACCTGTGCTTCGAGACGCGCGAAGGCATCCTCAAGCACTGCTCGCGCGAGAACGCGCGCAAACTCGGCGCGCTTGGCGAGCGCTTCCTGCAAGGCCGCCAGCCGTCGCTCGAAGCGCAGCTCGCGAACATCGCCGACGAAATCGCGTACAACAATCACGACGTCGACGACGGCCTGCGCTCCGGGCTGATCACGATCGAGCAGCTCGCCGAAGTCGAGCTGTGGCAGCGCCACTACGACGCCGCGCTCGCCGAGTTCCCGCATCTCGAAGGCCGCCGCCTCGTGCACGAGACGGTGCGCCGCATCATCAACACGCTGATCGTCGACCTGATCGACGAGACCACGCGCAATCTCGCCCGCGTCGCACCGGCCTCGCTCGACGACGTGCGCGCGGCGCCGCAGCTCGTCGCGCACAGCGAGCCCGTCGCCGCGCAGGCCGCCGCGCTCAAGCGCTTCCTGTTCAAGAACCTGTACCGCCACTACAAGGTGATGCGCATGGCCAACAAGGCGCAGCGCGTCGTCACCGGGCTGTTCGACGCGTTCATCGACGATCCGCGCCTGCTGCCGCCGCCGTACCAGTCGGACGATCCCGCGCAGCAGCCGCGGCTCGTCGCACACTACATCGCCGGCATGACCGACCGCTTCGCGCTGAAGGAATATCAGCGCCTGTTCGTCGTCAACGACAACTGACTGTCACAAACGATCACTAGACTTCGCCGGTTCAATGGCGATGGGAATGTTGCACACGCTGTTGGTAACGTTTTCATAGGAGAGAGGTCGATGAATAAGAAGCCTGCGGGGACCCTGGTTCGCTCGATCGCGCTCGGCGGCGCGTTGATGTTCGGGATGCAGCACGCGGCATGGGCCGCGACGGAAATCCAGTTCTGGCATGCGATGGAGTCGGCGCTCGGCGAGCGCGTGAACGAGCTCGCCGCGCAGTTCAACGCATCGCAGAGCGACTACAAGATCGTGCCGGTCTTCAAGGGCACCTACGACCAGGCGCTCGCGGCCGGCATCGCCGCGTATCGCAGCGGCAACGCGCCGGCGATCCTCCAGGTCTATGAAGTCGGTACCGCGACGATGATGCAGGCGAAGAAGGCCGTCGTGCCCGTCTACGACGTGTTCAAGCAGGCCGGCGTGCCGCTCGACGAAAAGGCGTTCGTGCCGACCATCGCCAGCTACTACAGCGACGCGAAGACGGGCCATCTGGTGTCGATGCCGTTCAACAGCTCGACGCCGGTGCTGTACTACAACAAGGACGCGTTCAAGAAGGCCGGGCTCGATCCGAACCAGCCGCCGAAGACCTGGGCCGACGTGCAGGCCGACGCGGAGAAGCTGCGCAAGTCCGGGATGTCCTGCGGCTTCACGACCGGCTGGCAGGGCTGGATCCAGCTCGAGAACTACAGCGCGTGGCATGCGCTGCCGTACGCGAGCCGCAACAACGGCTTCGACGGCGCCGACGCGGTGCTCGAATTCAACAAGCCGCAGCAGATCGCTCACATCGCGTTCCTGCAGCAGATGGTGAAGGACGGCACGTTCACGTATGCGGGCCGCAAGGACGAAGCGTCCGCGAAGTTCTACAGCGGCGACTGCGGGATCCTGACGACGTCGTCGGGCGCGCTCGCCAACGTGCAGAAGTTCGCCAAGTTCAACTACGGCACCGGCATGATGCCGTACGACGCGAACGTGAAGGGCGCGCCGCAGAACGCGATCATCGGCGGCGCGAGCCTGTGGGTGCTGGGCGGCAAGGACGCGGCCACCTACAAGGGCGTCGCGAAATTTCTCGCGTTCCTCGCGTCGCCGCCGATCGCCGCGAAGTGGCATCAGGAAACCGGCTATCTGCCGGTGACGACCGCCGCGTACGAGCTCACGCGCCAGCAGGGCTTCTATGCGAAGAACCCGAGCGCGGAAACGGCGATCAAGCAGATGATGAACAAGCCGCCGCTGCCTTACACGAAGGGGCTGCGGCTCGGCAACATGCCGCAGATCCGCACCGTCGTCGACGAGGAGCTCGAGCAGGTCTGGGCGCAGAAGAAGTCGCCGAAGGACGCGCTCGACTCGGCCGCATCGCGCGGCGACGAGCTGCTGCGCCGCTTCGAGAAGTCGGGCGGCTGAGCCCGCGTCGCGTTCGTGTCGCCGGCCGGCGCGTCGCAGTGGCGCGCGCGGGCGGCGGCACGGCCTCCTTTCCGCTTTGCCTGACCGGATCTCCGCGATGCAATCCCGTTCCAGTTTCGGCGCGAGCCTGCTGCCGTACCTGCTGATCGCGCCGCAGCTCGCGATCACCGCCGTATTCTTCCTGTGGCCGGCAGGCGTCGCGCTGTGGCAGTCGACGCAGATGCAGGACGCCTTCGGCACGTCGAGCGAATTCGTCGGCTTCGCGAATTTCACGCGTCTGTTCGCCGATCCGCTCTACGTCGACTCGTTCCGCACGACGCTGGTGTTCAGCACGCTCGTCACGGTGAGCGGGCTCGTCGTGTCGCTGCTGCTCGCCGCGTGCGCCGACCGCGTGATCCGCGGCGCGCGCGTGTACCGGACGCTGCTGATCTGGCCGTACGCCGTCGCGCCGACGATCGCGGCCGTGCTGTGGGCGTTCCTGTTCAATCCGAGCATCGGCCTCGTCACCTATGCGCTCGCCAAGGGCGGCATCGTCTGGAACCACGCGCTGAACGGCGGCCAGGCGATGTTCCTGGTCGTGCTCGCATCGGTGTGGAAGCAGGTCAGCTACAACTTCCTGTTCTTCTACGCGGGCCTGCAGGCGATTCCGCGCTCGCTGATCGAGGCGGCCGCGATCGACGGCGCCGGGCCGGTGCGGCGCTTCTTCAACATCGTGCTGCCGCTGCTGTCGCCGACCAGCTTCTTCCTGCTGGTCGTCAATCTCGTGTACGCGTTCTTCGACACGTTCCCGGTGATCGACGCGGCCACCGGCGGCGGCCCCGCGCAAAGCACGAAGACACTGATCTACAAGATCTTCACGGAAGGCTTCCAGGGCCTCGACATCGGCAGCTCGGGCGCGCAGTCGGTCGTGCTGATGATCATCGTCGTCGGCCTGACGGTGATCCAGTTCCGCTTCGTCGAACGCAGGGTGCAATACGCATGATCGAAAATCGCAAGGGCTTCGACCTGTTCTGCCACGCGGTGCTGCTCGCGGGCGTCGTCGTGATCGTGTTCCCGGTGTACGTCGCGTTCTGCGCGGCGACGATGAATGCGCAGGAAGTGTTCACGATCCCGCTGTCGCTGGTGCCGAGCACGCATCTGCTGGAGAACGTCGCGTACATCTGGAGCCACGGCAGCGGCGGCACGACCGCGCCGTTCGGCCGGCTGCTGGTGAACAGCTTCGTGATGGCGCTCGGGATCGCGGTCGGCAAGATCGCGGTGTCGATCCTGTCCGCGTACGCCATCGTCTATTTCCGCTTTCCGCTGCGCAACACCGCGTTCTGGCTGATCTTCGTCACGCTGATGCTGCCGGTCGAGGTGCGGATCTTCCCGACCGTGCAGGTCGTGTCGACGCTGCACCTGACCAACACCTACGCGGGGCTGTCGCTGCCGCTGATCGCGTCGGCGACCGCGACGTTCCTGTTCCGCCAGTTCTTCATGACGCTGCCCGACGAGCTGATGGACGCCGCGCGCATCGACGGCGCGGGGCCGCTGCGGTTTTTCTGGGACGTCGTGCTGCCGCTGTCGAAGACGAGCATCGCCGCGCTGTTCGTGATCACGTTCATCTACGGCTGGAACCAGTATCTGTGGCCGATCCTGATCACGACGGAGGCGTCGCTGTCGACGGCGGTGGTCGGCATCAAGACGATGATCGCGAGCGGCGACGCCGCAACCGAATGGCAATACGTGATGGCGGCGACGCTGCTGGCGATGATTCCGCCGCTCGTCGTCGTGCTGGCGATGCAGCGCTGGTTCGTGCGCGGCCTCGTCGATTCCGAAAAATGATCAACCTCCGGTAACCGGGAGAAGGACCAGGTATGGCTGCGCTGAGCTTGAAGGGCGTCAGGAAATCCTACGACGGCAAGCAGCACGTGCTGCACGGCATCGACGTGGAGATCGCCGACGGCGAATTCATCGTGCTGGTCGGCCCGTCGGGCTGCGGCAAGTCGACGCTGCTGCGGATGATCGCGGGGCTCGAGACGGTGACGGACGGCGAAATCGCGATCGGCGATCGCGTGGTCAACGCGCTGGAGCCGAAGGATCGCGACATCGCGATGGTGTTCCAGAACTACGCGCTGTATCCGCACATGACGGTCGCGCAGAACATGGGCTACGGGCTGAAGATTCGCGGCGTCGAGCGCGCGACGATCGACGAGCGGGTGGCCGCGGCGGCGAAGATCCTCGAGCTCGAGCCGCTGCTCGCGCGGCGGCCGCGCGAGCTGTCGGGCGGCCAGCGCCAGCGCGTCGCGATGGGGCGTGCGATCGTGCGCGAGCCGTCGGTGTTCCTGTTCGACGAGCCGCTGTCGAACCTCGACGCGAAGCTGCGCGTGCAGATGCGCCTGGAGATCCAGCGGCTGCATGCGCGGCTCGCGACCACGAGCGTGTACGTGACGCACGACCAGATCGAGGCGATGACGCTGGCGCAGCGCGTGATCGTGATGAACCGCGGCTACGCGGAGCAGATCGGCGCGCCGGTCGACGTGTACGAGAAGCCGGCGACGGTGTTCGTCGCCGGCTTCATCGGCTCGCCGGCGATGAATCTGATGCACGGCGCGCTGTCGGCGGACGGCGCGACGTTCACGGTCGCGGGCGGCGGCCCGGCGCTGCCGGTGGCCGGCGCACCGGGCGTCGGCACGACGATCGCCACCGGTCGCGACTGGGTGCTCGGCGTGCGGCCGGAGCATATGACGCCGCAGCCGGGCGTCGCCCAGGCGACGTTGCCGGTCGATTCGTGCGAGCTGCTCGGCGCGGACAACCTCGCGCACGGCCGCTGGGGCAACCACGACGTCGCGGTGCGGCTGCCGCACGCGGACCGTCCGGCGCGCGGCACCGCGCTGGCTGCGTCGCTGCCCGCGCATCGGCTGCACTTCTTTGATCCCGAAACCGGCCGGCGCGCCGGCTGACCCGACGAACCTCCGAACGAGCGACGAGGCTGACGATGACTTCCCGACCCGACTGGCCCTATCCGCGCGTCGTCGCCCATCGCGGCGGCGGCACGCTCGCGCCGGAGAACACGCTTGCCGCGCTCGACGAGGGCGCGCGGCGCGGCCACCGGATGGTCGAATTCGACGCGAAGCTGTCCGGCGACGACGTGACCTTCCTGCTGCACGACGACACGGTCGATCGCACGTCCGACGGAAGCGGGCCGGCGGCGGGCATGCGCTATGCGGCGCTGGCCGCGCTCGACGCCGGCGCGTGGTTCGACGCGCGCTTTGCCGGCGAGCGGATGCCGACGCTCGAGGCGGCGGCGGCGCGCTGCATGACGCTCGGGCTGGCCGCGAACGTCGAGATCAAGCCGTGCCCCGGCCGAGAAGCGGGCACCGGGCGGCGAGTGGCCGCCGATGCGGCGGCGTACTGGCACGGCGCCGCCGTGCCGCCGCTGCTGTCGTCGTTCTCGTTCGATGCACTGCGGCACGCGCGCGACGCGGCGCCCGCGCTGCCGCGCGGCATGCTGTACGAGCGCGTGCCCGACGACTGGCACGCGCAGGCCGTCGGCGCGCTCGACTGCACGTCGTTGCATGCGGACCACACGCAATTGAATGAGCCGCTCGTGCGGGCGATCAAGGCGGCCGGCCTGCGCATCCTGGTTTACACGGTGAACGACCTGGGCAGGGCGCGCGAGCTCGTGCGCTGGGGCGTCGACGCGATCTGCACCGACCGCATCGACCTGATCGGCCCGACGGCGCTCGACGACATCGTGTAAGCCCGCGCGAGCCGAATTCGTTTCGCGTTTCGCCAGCGTGCCTGACGCGAAAAAACGACGCCCCGGCGGTTTCCCGCCGGGGCGTTTTGCATCGTGGAGACGTTACGCTCGGAAAAATCCGCTACAAATTGCAGCAGGATTAACCATTCCCCAAATATTCGACTACGCTTAGAAGCGGTAGCCGACGTTCACGTACGTGACGATCGGGTTCAGCGCGATGCGAGCCTTCGACGTCTCGGTCAGCGTGCCGACCTGGGTGCGGCGGGCGGTCGTGAAGGTGGCGGTGACGCTCACCGGCACGTACGAGATCGACAGCCCGGCGAACCAGTGCTTCGTGAAGTTGTACGAGAAGCCGGCGTTGAACACGGGCGCCCACTGGTTGCTCGTGGTGGCGCTGGTCGGGCCGCCGAGCACGCCGTTCTCGAAGGTGCTGTTGGTGATCTTCGCGCCGGTGAACCAGACGTAGGTAGCGCCGACGCCGACGTACGGCCGGAACTTCGCGTTGGCGTCGTTGAAGTGGTAGCGCAGCAACACCGCCGGACTCCACTGGTATGCCCGGCCGAGCACGCCGAAGCGCGAGAACTGACCCTTGCCGGTGATGTCGAACTTCGGCGGTATGCCGAGAACGAATTCGGTGGAGATGTGGTCGGTAAGGAAGTAGCCGGATGCGAAGCCGAGCGTATCGGCGTCGTTGATGCCGGCGCCGGTGTTGGGAACGGATTGATTGACGGGCGTGCCGCCGACGCCGTACACGAACAGCGGGTCGCTGCTGTCTTGCGGTGACAGGTGGAACCAGCCGGTGCTGACGTAGAAATCACCTGCGGATTGTGCGTGTGCCGTGCCGCCTGCGGCCGCGAATGCGAGCGCAGCGGCCCCCGTAATGGCCAGTTTTCGTTTCATTGTGTCTCCTCCGATCAAAGGCGTGCTCATTATGACGACTGCGTTTAAAACCAAACAAGCTCGTAAGTTAGAGCTTTCTCCCTAGGATCCGCACGACCGTACGCTTTCGCGCCCCGCAGGGACAGGCATTCTACGCAAATGCGTAATTCGGACCCCAGGGTATTTCCTAACGCGTTCAAACGGACATTCAGCATGGCACGGTTAGCACGACTCTATGTTCCCGACCAGCCTCAGCACGTGATATTGCGCGGGCTGGATCAGCAACCCGCGTTCGTCGACGACCAGGACTACGAACTCTTCATCGATTGTCTGAAGGCGGCGGCACGCGATCACCATCTTTCGGTGCACGCGTACGTGCTGCTGCCGCGTCAGGTGCAGTTGCTCGTCACGCCGAGCGACGAGGCGAGCCTGCCGAAGGCGATGCAGGCCGTCGGCCGCCGCTACGTCGCGCACTTCAACCGGCGCTACTCGCGTCGCGGCACGTTGTGGGAAGGCCGCTACCGCGCGACGGTGATCGAAGGCGAGCGCTATTTCCTGCTCGCGAGCCGCGTGGTCGAGATGAGCCCGGTGCGCTCGCAGCTGGTGGCGACGGCCGACGCGTATCGATGGTCGAGCTACCGGCACCACGTGGGCCTGACCGTCGACAGCCTGATTACCGACCACCCGCTCTACTGGGCGCTCGGCAACACGCCGTTCGACCGTCAGCGCGCGTACAAGGAGCTGTGCGAACAACCGCTCGACGAGCGGCAGGCCGATCAGCTTCAGCAGGCGACGCTGAAAGGCTGGGTGCTCGGCGGCGACAACTACCGCGAGTGGGCCGCCCGCACCGCGAACCGGCGCGTGTCGCCGCTGCCGCGCGGACGCCCCAGAAAGGTGCGCGAAAACACGCCGCCGGCCCAGCAGTAGCGCCGGGGAGGCGGGCGGGGAGCGGCGCTGCGCGCGCCGCTTCTTTTTGCACCAAATCGTTACGGCCCCAATAAATAGGCACCACATCTGAGCATCTGTTTAATTGGGGTTCGATCATCCGGTTTTTGTTGCTATTCCCTTGATTCGTCGCGTATATTCCGAATTCCGGTGGCCCGGGCGCATGCAGCATGCCCAACCACCGTCGGCCGTGCCGTCTCCTGCCGGAGCGGGATCGACGGCAACAGAAAAATGGTTCAACGGCCCTCGAGGCCCCTTTACGACGGTGTCCCCATGAACGACCACCAGAAGCCGCTCGCCGCGGTGCCCGCCGCACAAGGTCTGTACGACCCGCAAAACGAACACGACGCCTGTGGCGTCGGCTTCGTCGCTCACATCAAGGGCAAGAAGAGCCACGAGATCATTCAGCAGGGCCTGAAGATCCTCGAGAACCTCGATCACCGGGGCGCCGTCGGCGCCGATCCGCTGATGGGCGACGGCGCGGGCATCCTGATCCAGATCCCGGACGCGTTCTATCGCGAGGAAATGTCGAAGCAGGGCGTGACGCTGCCGCCGGCCGGCGAATACGGGGTCGGCATGATCTTCCTGCCGAAGGAAAACGCGTCGCGCCTCGCCTGCGAGCAGGAGCTCGAGCGCACCGTGCGCGCCGAAGGCCAGGTCGTGCTCGGCTGGCGCGACGTGCCGGTCGACCATGCGATGCCGATCTCGCCGACCGTGAAGGCGAGCGAGCCGCTGA
Source organism: Burkholderia sp. B10 (assembly GCF_004368385.1). NCBI lineage: Bacteria > Pseudomonadati > Pseudomonadota > Betaproteobacteria > Burkholderiales > Burkholderiaceae > Burkholderia > Burkholderia sp. B10. The sequence continues at coordinate 65,819 of NZ_PQMX01000008.1, forward strand.
TCCGCCAGATCTTCATCGGCCGCGGCAAGGACATCATGGTGACGGATGCGCTGGAGCGTAAGCTGTACGTGATCCGCAAGACCGCCAGCCACCGCATCCAGGCGCTGAAGCTCAAGCACGGCAAGGAATATTTCGTGCCGTCGATGTCGGCGCGCACCATCGTGTACAAGGGGCTGCTGCTCGCGGGCCAGGTCGGCGTGTATTACCGCGACCTGCAGGACGCGCGCGTCGTGTCGGCGCTCGCGCTCGTGCACCAGCGCTTCTCGACCAACACGTTCCCGGCCTGGGAACTCGCTCACCCGTACCGGATGATCGCGCACAACGGCGAGATCAACACCGTGAAGGGCAACGTGAACTGGCTGAACGCACGTACCGGCGCGATCGCGTCGCACGTGCTCGGCGACGATCTGCCGAAGCTGTGGCCGCTGATCTATCCGGGCCAGTCCGACACCGCATCGTTCGACAACTGTCTCGAACTGCTCGTGATGGCCGGCTATCCGCTCGTGCACGCAGTGATGATGATGATCCCGGAAGCATGGGAGCAGCACACGCTGATGGACGAGAACCGCCGCGCGTTCTACGAATACCACGCCGCGATGATGGAGCCGTGGGACGGCCCGGCCGCGATCGCGTTCACCGACGGCCGCCAGATCGGCGCGACGCTCGACCGCAACGGCCTGCGCCCGGCGCGCTACATCGTGACCGACGACGATCTCGTGATCATGGCGTCGGAAGCCGGCACGCTGCCGATCCCCGAATCGAAGATCGTCAAGAAGTGGCGCCTGCAGCCGGGCAAGATGTTCCTGATCGACATGGAGCACGGCCGCATCATCGACGACAAGGAGCTCAAGGACAACCTCGCGAACGCGAAGCCGTACAAGAGCTGGATCGACGCCGTGCGCATCAAGCTCGACGAAATCGAGCCGAAGGCCGAGGACGTGGCGGCCGGCCGCACGCAGGGCGCCGCGCTGCTCGACCGTCAGCAGGCGTTCGGCTATACGCAGGAAGACCTGAAGTTCCTGATGGCGCCGATGGCGGCGCAGGGTGAGGAAGCCGTCGGCTCGATGGGCAACGACTCGCCGCTCGCGGTGATGTCGAACAAGAACAAGACGCTCTATCACTACTTCAAGCAGCTGTTCGCGCAGGTCACGAACCCGCCGATCGATCCGATCCGCGAGAACATGGTGATGTCGCTCGTGTCGTTCATCGGCCCGAAGCCGAACCTGCTCGACACCAACAACATCAACCCGCCGATGCGTCTCGAAGTGTCGCAGCCGGTGCTCGACTTCAAGGACATCGCGAAGATCCGCGCGATCGACCAGTACACGGGCGGCAAGTTCAGCGCGTACGAGCTGAACATCTGCTATCCGGTCGCATGGGGCAAGGAAGGCATCGAGGCGCGTCTCGCGTCGCTTTGCGCCGAAGCCGTCGACGCGGTGAAGTCCGGCTACAACATGCTGATCGTGTCGGACCGCAAGACCGATGCCGACCACGTCGCGATTCCGGCGCTGCTCGCCACGTCGGCGATCCACACGCACCTCGTCCAGCAAGGGCTGCGCACGAGCACGGGCCTCGTCGTCGAGACGGGTTCCGCGCGCGAGACGCATCACTTCGCGCTGCTCGCCGGCTACGGCGCGGAAGCCGTGCACCCGTACCTCGCGATGGAAACGCTCGCGAAGATGGCCGAAGGCCTGCCGGGCGACCTGTCGCCGGAGAAGGCGATCTACAACTTCACGAAGGCGGTCGGCAAGGGCCTGCAGAAAGTGATGTCGAAGATGGGCATCTCGACGTACATGTCGTACACGGGCGCGCAGATCTTCGAAGCGCTCGGCCTGTCGAGCGACCTCGTCGAGAAGTACTTCAAGGGCACGGCATCGAAGGTCGGCGGCATCGGCCTGTTCGAAGTCGCGGAAGAAGCGATCCGCCTGCACCGCGATGCGTTCGGCGACAACCCGGTACTGCGCGACATGCTCGACGCGGGCGGCGAGTACGCCTACCGCGTGCGCGGCGAAGACCACATGTGGACGCCGGATTCGATCGCGAAGCTCCAGCACGCGACGCGCAGCAACTCGTACCAGACGTACAAGGAATACGCGCACCTGATCAACGACCAGACCAAGCGCCACATGACGTTGCGCGGCCTGTTCGAGTTCAAGGTCGACCCGACCCGTGCGATCCCGATCGACGACGTTGAGCCGGCGAAGGAAATCGTCAAGCGCTTCGCGACGGGCGCGATGTCGCTCGGCTCGATCAGCACCGAAGCGCACGCGACGCTCGCGATCGCGATGAACCGGATCGGCGGCAAGTCGAACACCGGCGAAGGCGGCGAGGACGACAAGCGCTACCGCAACGAACTGCGCGGCATTCCGATCAAGGCGGGCGAGACGCTGAAGTCGGTGATCGGCGACGAGATCGTCAGCGACATTCCGCTGAAGGACGGCGATTCGCTGCGCTCGAAGATCAAGCAGGTCGCGTCGGGCCGCTTCGGTGTCACCGCCGAGTACCTCGCGTCGGCCGACCAGATCCAGATCAAGATGGCGCAGGGCGCGAAGCCGGGCGAAGGCGGCCAGCTGCCGGGCCACAAGGTGTCCGAGTACATCGGCAAGCTGCGTTATTCGGTGCCGGGCGTCGGCCTGATCTCGCCGCCGCCGCACCACGACATCTACTCGATCGAGGATCTGGCGCAGCTGATCCACGACCTGAAGAACGTCAACCCGAGCTCGAGCATCTCGGTGAAGCTGGTGTCGGAAGTGGGCGTCGGCACGGTTGCGGCCGGTGTCGCGAAGGCGAAGGCCGACCACGTCGTGATCGCCGGCCATGACGGCGGCACCGGCGCGTCGCCGCTGTCGTCGGTCAAGCATGCGGGCACGCCGTGGGAACTCGGCCTCGCCGAAACGCAGCAGACGCTGGTGCTGAACCGCCTGCGCGGCCGCATCCGCGTGCAGGCCGACGGCCAGATGAAGACGGGCCGTGACGTCGTGATCGGCGCGCTGCTCGGTGCGGACGAATTCGGCTTCGCGACGGCGCCGCTGGTCGTCGAAGGCTGCATCATGATGCGCAAGTGCCATCTGAACACGTGCCCGGTCGGCGTCGCGACGCAGGATCCGGTGCTGCGCGCGAAGTTCAAGGGCCAGCCCGAGCACGTCGTGAACTACTTCTTCTTCGTCGCCGAGGAAGTGCGCGAGATCATGGCGCAGCTCGGCATCGCGAAGTTCGACGACCTGATCGGCCGCCCCGACCTGCTCGACACCCGCAAGGGCATCGAGCACTGGAAGGCGAAGGGCCTCGACTTCTCGCGCGTGTTCTATCAGCCGGAAGGCTGCGAGGACGTCGCTCGCCGCCACGTCGAAGGGCAGGACCACGGCCTCGAGCGCGCGCTCGACCACGTGCTGATCGAGAAGGCGAAGGCCGCGATCGAGAACGGCGAGCATGTGTCGTTCATCCAGCCGGTGCGCAACGTGAACCGGACGGTCGGCGCGATGCTGTCGGGCGTGATCGCGAAGAAGCACGGCCACGACGGCCTCGCCGACGATGCGGTGCACATCCAGCTGAAAGGCACGGCCGGCCAGAGCTTCGGCGCGTTCCTCGCGAAGGGCGTGACGCTCGACCTCGTCGGCGACGGCAACGACTACGTCGGCAAGGGCCTGTCGGGCGGCCGGATCATCATCCGTCCGACCAACGACTTCCGCGGCAAGTCCGAAGAGAACATCATCTGCGGCAACACGGTGATGTACGGCGCGCTCGAAGGCGAGGCATTCTTCCGCGGCGTCGCGGGCGAGCGCTTCTGCGTGCGCAACTCGGGCGCGACGGCGGTCGTCGAAGGCACGGGCGACCACGGCTGCGAATACATGACGGGCGGCACGGTGGTCGTGCTCGGCGAAACCGGGCGCAACTTCGCGGCCGGCATGTCGGGCGGCGTCGCGTACATCTACGATCCGGAAGGCACGTTCGCGGCGAAGTGCAACAAGGCGATGGTCGCGCTCGATCCGGTGCTGCAGCAGGCCGAGCAGGAGCGCACGGTCGATCGCGCGCTCTGGCACGCGGACACGACGGACGAAGCGCTGCTCAAGGGGCTCGTCGAGCGTCATTTCCAGTTCACGGGTTCGCCGCGCGCGAAGTCGCTGCTGGAAAACTGGGACGCGGCGCGCCGCCAGTTCGTGAAGGTGTTCCCGAACGAATACAAGCGCGCGCTGGGCGAGATCGGTGCGAAGAAGGCGGCGAAGCAAGCGCTGGCCGCCTGAGCGACGAACGACATAGCGAATGCCGCGCGCGCCTGACGGCTGCGCGCGGCTCCCCCACCCGATACACCGAACAGAAGAGCACCTTATGGGCAAGGCAACCGGTTTTCTGGAGTTCGAACGCCGCCACGAGGCGTACGAAGCACCGCTCACGCGCGTGAAGCACTACAAGGAATTCGTCGCGGCGCTGACCGACGCGGACGCGAAGGTCCAGGGCGCGCGCTGCATGGATTGCGGCATCCCGTTCTGCAACAACGGCTGCCCGGTCAACAACGTCATTCCGGACTTCAACGATCTCGTGTACCGCCAGGACTGGCAGCAGGCGATCGAAGTCCTGCATTCGACCAACAACTTCCCGGAGTTCACGGGCCGGATCTGCCCGGCGCCGTGCGAGGCGGCGTGCACGCTGGGGATCAACAACGATCCGGTCGGCATCAAGTCGATCGAGCACGCGATCATCGACAAGGCCTGGGCCGAAGGCTGGGTGAAGCCGCAGCCGGCCGAGCACAAGACGGGCAAGAAGGTCGCGGTCGTCGGCTCGGGCCCCGCGGGCCTCGCGGCCGCGCAGCAGCTCGCGCGCGCCGGCCATGACGTAACGGTGTTCGAGAAGAACGATCGCGTCGGCGGGCTGCTGCGTTACGGGATCCCCGACTTCAAGTTGGAGAAGTGGCTGATCGACCGCCGCATGCGCCAGATGGAAGCCGAAGGCGTGACGTTCCGCACCAGCGTGTTCATCGGCAAGGAGCCGCTGCCCGAGTCGATCGGCAACCTCGCGAAGGAAACCATTTCGCCGGACACGCTGAAGGAAGAATTCGACGCGGTCGTGATCGCGGGCGGTTCGGAAACGCCGCGCGACCTGCCGGTGCCGGGCCGCGAGCTCGCCGGCGTCCATTTCGCGATGGACTTCCTGCCGCAGCAGAACCGCGTGAACGCCGGCGACAAGCTCACCGACCAGCTGCTCGCGAAGGGCAAGCACGTGATCGTGATCGGCGGCGGCGATACGGGTTCGGACTGCGTCGGCACGTCGAACCGTCACGGCGCGAAGCAGGTCACGCAGTTCGAACTGCTGCCGCAGCCGCCGGAAGAGGAGAACAAGCCGCTCGTGTGGCCGTACTGGCCGATCAAGCTGCGCACGTCGTCGTCGCACGAGGAAGGCTGCGAGCGCGATTGGGCGGTCGCGACGAAGCGCCTCGAAGGCAAGAACGGCAAGGTCGAGAAGCTGATCGCGGTGCGCGTCGAGTGGAAGGACGGCAAGATGCAGGAAGTGCCGGGCTCCGAGTTCGAGATGAAGGCCGACCTCGTGCTGCTCGCAATGGGCTTCACGCAGCCGGCGGCGCCGGTGCTCGACGCGTTCGGCGTCGCGAAGGACGCGCGCGGCAATGCGCGTGCTGCCACCGAAGGCGAGCGCTCGTACTACACGTCGGTCGACAAGGTGTTCGCGGCCGGCGACATGCGCCGCGGCCAGTCGCTCGTCGTGTGGGCGATCCGCGAAGGCCGCCAGTGCGCGCGCTCGGTCGATGCGTACCTGATGGGGCATTCGGAACTGCCGCGCTGATTTCGGCCGCGAGCAGGTTTCGACGAGACGGGCGTCCGCGAGGGCGCCCGTTTTTTTATGGCAGCCGACCGCCCGTGGTGCGCGGTCGCATCGTGCGCGTCGACGCATCTTCGCGATGCGTCGCCTAATCTGATCACATCGGGTCGCGATGTCATGCGAGCGCCGATCGTTTCCGTTTGCGGTTTTCGGGCGGGCTGCCCGATCCGATCATGTCGTCCCGACGGCGGCGTTCGCGCGGCCGGCGCATATGACCGAGCCCTGTAGAAGGATTGAGGATGAGCGCATCCGTGCCTGGTCTGTTCAACGCCGCCTACGGGATCGTGCCGGCGATGGCGGTCGTCAACTTCGTTGCGAGCCTCGCGCCCGGCAAGCATGCGCGTGCCGCGTGGGGAGACTATCGCCGGCAGCGCATCGCTAAGCCGGCGTTCGCGCGCCACACGATCCCGGCACGCGCATGCGTGCTGCCGGCCGGCGCCGATGCGCTGGCCGACCCGCGCGTCGCGGCGCGCGAATCATGAACGGCGACCGGCTCCGTGCATTCGTCGCGCTGATGCCCGATCGGGCATCGAGCGACGCGCTGCATGCGTTGCCGGTCACGCGCGGCGCACGCCGCACGCCGGCGGCCCAACTTCACGTGACGCTTGCATTCATCGGCGCGATCGAGCGCCCGCGGTGCGACCTGCTGGCCGCGCGTCTGCCGGCGCTCGCGGCCGCCCACGCGCTGCCGCTGCAGCCGGTCGAGCGGATCGCATGGTGGCCGAGCCTGCCGCGCGCCAGGCTGATCGTGGCCGAACTCGCGGCCGATCCCGCGTGCGCGGCGCTGAACGCGGCGTTGTCTGCGGTGTTGCGCGAGCTCGGCGTGCCGGCCGATCACCGGCCGTTCCGGCCGCACGTGACGCTCGCACGGCTGCCGCGCGACGCGGACGGGCAGCCCGCGCATGGCGGCGCGATCGGCCGGCCGCTCGCGCTGCGCTTCGACGCGCTGACGTTGTTCGAAAGCCGGTTGTCGCACGAAGGCGTGTCGCATGTGCCGATCGTGTCGGCGCCGATCGCGGCTGCGGGCGGGTAGGGCAGAAGGGACGGCGAGCCGGTGCAGCGCGCCGGCTCGTTGCTTCGCTGCATAACGAGTGCAGCGCTAGTCAGGAATGCCGCGCCATGCAGGAGCGCAGCGTTACAGGGCGCTACGCGGCAACCTTGTCGTCGTCGTTCACGCGCTCGACGTTGATCGTGCCGACGTGGAACTCAGCCAGCGCCTCGCGATGCGCGATGCTGACGATCGCCGCTTTCGGCAGCCGTTCGGCGAACAAGTGATAGAGCCGCGCTTCGTTGTCGGCGTCGAGCGCGCTCGTCGCTTCGTCGAGGAACAGGAAGTCGGGCTTGTGCAGCAGCACGCGCGCACCCGCGAGCCGCTGCTGTTCGCCCGGCGACAGCACGCGCGTCCAGTGGCCGGTTTCGTCCAGACGGTCGACGTAGCCTTCGAGGTGGCACGCGCGCAGCGCGTCGCGGCATGCGTCGTCGGTGAAGGCATCGGGCGCGGCCGGATAGGTGAGTGCGGCCTTCAGCGTGCCGATCGGCAGATAGCTCGTCTGCGGCACGAACATCATCCGCGCGCCGACCGGCGCGTCGATCGCGCCGTCGCCGAACGGCCAAAGGCCCGCGAGCGCGCGCATGAAGGTGCTCTTGCCGGAACCCGACTTGCCGACCACCAGCCAGCGCGAGCCCGGCTCGATCGTCACGTTGCCGATGTTCGCGAGCGCGGTGCCGTTCGGCAGCGCGAGCTTCAGCGACGACGTCGACAGCTTCGCCGCATCGACGTAGTGCAGGTTGATGCCGCCATGCTCGGTCGCGGGCGACAGGCTTTCCTTCAGATGCGACGTGCCCATCACGCGCTTGAATTCGCGCAGACGGTTGACGGTCGCGCGCCATTCGACGAGGGTGCCGTAGCTGTTGATGAACCACGAGAACGAATCGCTGACGGTGTTGAACGCGGACGAGATCTGCATCAGCACGCCGAACGAGAAGGCACCCGCGAAATAGCGCGGCGCCGCGACGACGAGCGGGAAAATCATCGCGATCTGCCCGTAGAAGCTCAGCACGAACGTGAGGCGCTTCGTGTATTTCATCACGCGCCACCAGTTGTCGCGAATGCGCATGAACAGGCCCTGCGCATTGGCGGTCTCGGTTTTTTCGCCGTCGTAGAACGCGATCTGCTCGGCGTTCTCGCGCACGCGGATCAGCCCGAAGCGGAAGTCGGCCTCGACGCGCTGCTGCTGGTAGTTGATCGACACGAGCGGGTGACCGACCTTCTGGATGATCACCGAGCCGACCACTGCGTACAGTGCGGCCGCCCACACCATGTAGCCGGGAATCGTGATCGGCGTCGCGCCGAGCGAGACGCTCAACGCGCCGGCAAGCGACCACAGGATCGTGATGAACGACACGAGCGTGACGACCGTCGACAGCAGGTCGAGCGACAGCGCGAGCGTCGTCGTCGCGAACGACTGGAGGTCGTCGGTGATCCGCTGGTCGGGGTTGTCGGCGAGGTGGTCGCGCTCGATCCGGTAGAACGCGCGATCGCCGAGCCACTGGCCCAGAATGCGGTCGGTGAGCCATTGGCGCCAGCGGAAGCCGAGCATCTGGCGCAGGTAGCGGCCGTACACCGCAAGGATGATGAAGCCGAACGCGAGCGCGGAGAACTGCATCAGCAGGTTCGGGAATTCGTGGACGTCCTTCGACTGCAGCGCGTTGTAGAACTGCGCGTTCCACTTGTTCAGTTTGACGTTGATCCAGACCACGCAGAGGTTGATCGCGACGATCGTGATCAACAGCCCCCACGCGACCTTCCATTCGGACGACACCCAGTAGGGCTTGATGAGGCTCCACGCGGATACCGGGCGCTCGTCCTGCGGCGCGGCGTCGGAGCGGACGGGATCGATCGATTGGGTCATGTGCTTCCTGGTGAGTGGCCGGCGCGCGGGCCGGGCGGACCGGACGCGCGCCGCGATACGAGATGCCGGCGACGAGGTGCCGACCGACAGCGGGCGTCGGGATGGTCGCCCGCGCGCCTTAAACGGCACTTAAGGCCGGCGGTGACGCGGCAACCGGCCGCTCGCGCAGCCGGCCTGCGGGCATTGTGCCAGAGCGGCGCGCTGCGACGGGCGAATTTGCCGCACGGGGACAGTTTGCGGCGCTTTCCGCTTTTATGGTCTAATGGCCGACGACGAAACAGGGGTGCTTCGAGTGCGGCCATGGGTAGTTCCGGGCAACGCTGCGAGGCTGAGAAAGACCCTTCGCACCCGATCCGGGTAATACCGGCGAGGGAAGTTTCTGATCCCGCCGGGCCGCGCTGGCCGCCATCCCACATGGTCAGCGTCCGAGTCCCGCCCGGCCGGCCTTTGCTGCCGGTTTCGTCCTTTTGGGTACGCGCATCGCGCGTTACGGAAGGAATGATGACCGCTCAATCTTCAGTCTTTTTCGCTGTTCCCGATCCGCTGCCGCGTGCGTCTGCACGAGGCGGCGCGCACGCGCCTGCGTCGGCCGTTCAGGCCCGCGCGCTTCGCATGGAGGGCGCACGATGAATCTCCGCACGTCGAACCTCGGCGCGTCGCGCCCGGATTTCGCGGTACTCGGCGGCGGCCTCGTCGGCCGCCTGGTCGCCTGGCGACTCGCCGGCGACGGGCATCGCGTCGCCCTGTACGAGCGCGGCGGCCCCGGCGGCGAGCAGTCGGCCGCATGGATCGCCGCCGCGATGCTCGCGCCCGTCGCCGAGGCGGCGAGCGCCGAGCTGCTGATCACCGAGCTCGGTGTCGCGTCGCTCGCGCGCTGGCCGCAATGGCTCGCCGAGTTGCCGGAACCCGTGTTCTTCCAGCATCGCGGCACGCTGGTCGTCTGGCATCACGCCGATCGCGCGGAAGCGCCGCTGTTCGAGCGCCGCGTGCGCGCGAACGCGCCGGCCGAGCTGTTCGACGGCGGCTTCGTGGCGCTGGCCGGCGCGCTGGTGGATGCGGCCGAGCCCGCGCTCGCCGGCCGCTTCGCGCGCGGCCTGATGCTGCCGCGCGAAGGGCAGCTCGACAACCGGCAGGCGCTGCACGCGCTGGCGGCCGGCCTCGCGCAACGCAGCGTCGAGCTGCACTGGCACGCGACGATCGACGACGCGAACCGTCCCGACGCGCATTTCACGATCGATTGCCGCGGGCTCGGCGCGAAACCGGCGCTGCCGGCGCTGCGCGGCATCCGCGGCGAAGTCGCGCGCGTGCATGCGCCCGGCATCGGCCTCACGCGGCCGGTGCGGCTGCTGCATCCGCGCTATCCGCTGTACATCGCGCCGAAGCAGGACGACCTGTACGTGATCGGCGCGACCGAGGTGGAAGGCGAGGACATGTCGCCCGTCAGCGTGCGCTCGGCGCTCGAGCTGCTGAGCGCGGCGTTCTCCGTGCACCCGGCGTTCGGCGAGGCGCGCATCCTCGAACTGAATTCGCAGTGCCGCCCGACGCTGCCCGATCACCGCCCTGCGGTGATCTGGGACGGCGCGACGACGCTCGCGGTCAACGGCCTGTACCGGCACGGCTTCATGATCGCGCCGGAAGTCGCGCAGGCGGCCGCTGCGCTCGCGCAGGCGGCGCTCGGCGGCGCGTTCGCCGATGCCGACGCGTTTGCCGCGTGGCGCGACGCCGCGCGCTGGCCGACGCTCCTTCATCACCGCGACGACGCGCGCCAGCCGGCCTGACGCGCGCCGCCGACCGAATCCGACCGAGCCTCATGGATATCCAGATCAACCAGCAGACCCTGACGCTGCCCGACGGCGCGACCGTCGCCGATGCGCTCGCCGCGTACGGCGCGCGCCCGCCGTACGCGGTCGCGCTGAACGGCACGTTCGTCGCGCGCACGCAACATGCGGCGCGCGCACTCGCGGCGGGCGACAAGCTCGACGTGGTGCATCCCGTCGCAGGCGGCTGAGCGTCGCCGCGTTGCCCCCGCTCTTCCAGGAAAACGACATGACGTCCCACACTTCCGCCGACGCACTCACGCTCTACGGCGCAACCTTCGCAAGCCGCGTACTGCTCGGCACGTCGCGCTATCCGTCGCTGCAGTCGCTGTCCGATTCGATCGACGCGTCGCGCCCCGGGATGGTGACCGTCGCGCTGCGCCGGCAGATGACGGGCGGCACAGCCGAGGCCGGCTTCTTCGATCTGCTCAAGCGCCACGCGGTGCCGCTGCTGCCGAACACGGCCGGCTGCCAGACCGTCGCCGAGGCCGTGACGACCGCGCACATGGCGCGCGAGGTGTTCGACACCGACTGGATCAAGCTGGAGCTGATCGGCGACGACTACACGCTGCAGCCCGACCCGGTCGGGCTGATCGAGGCAGCCGCGCAACTGGTCAAGGACGGCTTCAAGGTGCTTCCGTACTGCACCGAGGATCTCGTGATCGGCCGCCGCCTGCTCGACGTCGGCTGCGAGGCGCTGATGCCGTGGGGCGCGCCGATCGGCACCGGCAAGGGCGTCGTGAACCCGTACGGGCTGCGCGTGCTGCGCGAACGGCTGCCCGACGTGCCGCTGATCGTCGACGCCGGGCTCGGCGTGCCGTCGCATGCGTGCCAGGTGATGGAGTGGGGCTTCGACGGCGTGCTGCTGAACACGGCCGTGTCGCAGGCCACGCATCCGGAGATCATGGCGCGTGCTTTCGCCCAGGGCGTCGAAGCCGGCCGCGCCGCATACCTGGCCGGCCCGATGGACGCGCGCGAGACCGCGCATGCGAGCACGCCGGTCGTCGGCATGCCGTTCTGGCACCAGGACGGAGGCGGCGCATGAGCGCGCGCTTCGCCGACGCGTTCTGGCCGCCGGCCGACGAACTGGCCGAGGCGGCCGAGCGGATTCGCGCGCGCCTGGGCGACTGGCCGGCCGCGGCGACGCCGTGGCGCATCTGCGTCGCCGCGCCGGACGTGCCGGCCGACGGCGACGTGCTGATCGTGTCGGCCGGCGACCGGGCGGCCCAGGTGCGCGCGTCGGCCGCATCGCGCCCGGCGTCCGCCGACGCGGTCGCGATCGAATTCGACGAGCGCGGCGCGGTGCTGCATGCCGCCGGCGCGCGCCATGCGCTCGAAGGTGCCCATCCGCTCGCCGACGACTGGATCGCCGCGCTCGCGGCGTTCCTCGATTGCGGCTTCGCGCCGCTCGACGCGCTGGTGCTCGCGCTGGCGTGGCGCGACGGCGACGAAACCGGCGACGCGGACCCCTGGCCCGTCGACCCGGCACGATTCCCGCGCGTAGCCGGCCTGCCGGCCGCGCCGGAGCCCGCGTTCCCGCCGTGTCCGGCGCAACTGGGCCTGTATCCGGTGGTGCCCGACGCCGAATGGGTCGAACGCCTGCTCGATTGCGGCGTGCGCACCGTGCAGCTGCGGGTCAAGGGCGCGACTCCGGACGCGCTGCGCCGCGAGATCGCGCGCGCGGTGGCGGCAGGCCGGCGCTATCCGGATGCGCGCGTGTTCATCAACGATCACTGGCAGATCGCCGTAGAAGAAGGCGCGTACGGCGTACATCTGGGCCAGGAAGACCTCGACACGGCCGATCTCGCGACCATCGCGCGGGCCGGCCTGCGGCTCGGACTGTCGAGCCACGGTTATTACGAGATGTTGCGCGCGTTGCACGAGCGCCCGAGCTATCTGGCGCTCGGTCCCGTGTTCGCGACCGCGACCAAGGCGGTCGCCGCGCCGCCGCAGGGCCTCGCGCGGATCGCGCGCTATGCGCGCTTCGCGGCGGCGCGTGCGCCGCTGGTGGCGATTGGCGGCGTCAGCCTGGACGTGCTGCCGGACGTGCTGGCGACGGGCGTCGGCAGCGTCGCGGTGGTCAGCGCCATCACGGGCGCGGCCGATTATCGGGCGGCGGTTATTGCGTTGCAGCAATGGTTTGCCCGACAATTTGACAATCGTTGACCGCAGGGCTCGAAACGCCGTCGCGACATCATTCCGATGCAGGCCCTATAATTCGGCGTTCTGCGTAAAAGGACTGTCAGCTCCGTGAGCCCCACTCCTCCCGACACACTGCTGGAACTTCGCGACGTCGACTTCGGCTACGGCGACCGCCTCGTGCTGTCGAACCTGAACATGCGCTTCGGGCGCGGCCGGGTCGTGGCCGTGATGGGCGGGTCGGGTTGCGGCAAGACGACCGTGCTGCGGCTGATCGGCGGCCTGGTGCGCGCGAGCCGCGGCCAGGTGCTGTTCGACGGCGCCGACGTCGGCGCCCAGACGCGCGACGGCCTGTACGCGCTGCGCCGCAAGATGGGCATGCTGTTCCAGTTCGGCGCGCTGTTTACCGACATGTCGGTGTTCGAGAACGTCGCGTTCGCGCTGCGTGAGCACACCGACCTGCCCGACGACCTGATCCGCGATCTCGTGCTGATGAAGCTGAACGCGGTCGGGCTGCGCGGCGCCCGCGACCTGATGCCGTCCGAGGTATCGGGCGGGATGGCGCGACGCATCGCGCTCGCGCGCGCGATCGCGCTCGATCCCGAGCTGATCATGTACGACGAGCCGTTCGCCGGCCTCGATCCGATCTCGCTCGGCATCACTGCGAACCTGATCCGCACGCTGAACGAGGCGCTCGGCGCGACGTCGATCCTCGTCACGCACGACGTGCCCGAATCGTTCGCGATCGCCGACTACGTGTACTTCCTGGCCAATGGCGGCGTGCTCGCGCAGGGCACGCCGGCCGAGCTGCGCGCATCGACCGATCCGAGCGTGCGCCAGTTCATCGACGGCGCGCCGGACGGCCCGTACAAATTTCATTACACGAGCGCGCCGCTGGCGGCGGATTTCGGGCTCGGCGGAGGACGCGCATGATCAGCGCGATCGGACGTTACGTCATCGGCGGCCTCGAGCGCGCGGGCTACGGCACGCGGTTGTTCGTGCGCCTCGTGCTGGAATTCTTCCCGCTGCTGCGCCGGCCTCGGCTCGTCACCAAGCAGATCCACTTCCTCGGCAACTACTCGTTCGTGATCATCGCCGTGTCGGGGCTGTTCGTCGGCTTCGTGCTCGGGCTGCAGGGCTACTACACGCTGAATCGCTACGGGTCCGAGCAGGCACTCGGGCTGCTCGTCGCGCTGTCGCTGGTGCGCGAGCTGGGGCCGGTCGTGACCGCGCTGCTGTTCGCGGGCCGCGCCGGCACGTCGCTGACCGCCGAAATCGGCCTGATGAAGGCCGGCGAACAGCTGACCGCGCTCGAGATGATGGCCGTCGACCCGCTGAAGACGGTGATCGCGCCTCGCCTGTGGGCCGGCATCATCGCGATGCCGCTGCTCGCGGCGATCTTCAACGCGGTCGGCGTGCTCGGCGGCTATTTCGTCGGCGTGGTGCTGATCGGCGTCGATCCGGGCGCGTTCTGGTCGCAGATGCAGGGCGGCGTCGAGGTCTGGGCCGACGTCGGCAACGGCGTGATCAAGAGCATCGTGTTCGGATTCGCCGTCACCTTCATTGCGCTGTTTCAGGGGTATGAAGCGAAGCCCACGCCCGAGGGCGTGTCGCGCGCGACGACCAAGACGGTCGTGTTCGCGTCGCTCGCCGTACTCGGCCTCGATTTCCTGCTGACCGCGCTGATGTTCAGCTAAGCCTCAGCCAAGCCAAATTTTGGAATGACGATGAAAAAGACTGCTCTCGACTTCTGGGTCGGCCTGTTCGTGGTGGTGGGCTTCCTTGCCGTGCTGTTCCTTGCGCTCAAGGTCGGCAACATGAGCTCGCTGTCGTTTCAGCCGACCTACTCGGTGCGGATGAAATTCGACAACATCGGCGGGCTGAAGCCGCGCGCGGCCGTGAAGAGCGCGGGCGTCGTGGTCGGCCGCGTGAAGTCGGTCGGCTTCGACACCAACACGTACCAGGCGGTCGTGACGATCGACGTCGACGGCCAATACCAGTTCCCGAAGGATTCGTCGGCGAAGATCCTGACGTCCGGGCTGCTCGGCGAGCAGTACATCGGCCTCGATCCGGGCGGCGACACGGAAATGTTGAAGTCGGGCGATACGATCACGATGACGCAGTCGGCGATCGTGCTCGAGAACCTGATCGGCCAGTTCCTGTACAGCAAGGCGGCCGACGCGGGCGGCGCGAAGCCCGCCGCCGCGGCGCCGGCTGCACCGGCCGCGCCCGCACCGGTGGCGGTGCCGGCCTCCGCGGTGTCCGGCTCGGCCGCCCAATAACCACACGAGAACAAGAGAAGAGGGTAATGACCATGCAGACGATCCGCATCAGACATGCCGCGCTGGCCGTGGCGGCAGTCGCCGCGTTGAGCGGTTGCGCGACCGTGCAGACGCCGACCAAGGGCGATCCGCTCGAGGGCTTCAACCGGTCGATGTACAAGTTCAACGACACCGTCGACACGTACGCGCTGAAGCCGGTGGCGAAGGGCTATCAATACGTGGTGCCGCAGCCGGTGCGCGACAGCGTGACCAACTTCTTCTCGAACATCGGCGACGTCTACATCGCCGCGAACAACATCGTGCAGTTGCGCATCGCCGACGGGGTGGGCGACATCATGCGGGTCGTGATCAACACGGTGTTCGGCGTCGGCGGCCTGTTCGACGTCGCGACGGTCGCGAAACTGCCGAAGCACACGGCCGACTTCGGCGTCACGATGGGCCGCTACGGCGTGCCGGCCGGCCCGTACCTGGTGCTGCCGCTGCTCGGCCCGAGCACGCTGCGCGACACGGCCGGCCTCGGCGTCGACTACATCGGCAACCCGCTCACCTACGTGAAGCCGGACGGATTGAGCTGGGGCCTGTTCGGCGTGAACCTCGTGAACACGCGTGCGAACCTGCTCGGCGCAGGCGACGTGCTCGACGCGGCCGCGCTCGACAAGTATTCGTTCGTCCGCAACGCGTATCTGCAGCGCCGCCAGATGCTGATCAACAACGCTCGCGGCGAAGCCGCCACGGCGTCGGGCAGCGATGCGCTGCCGAAGTACGACCTGCCGGACGACGGCGCGGCTCCGGCTACCGCCGGCGCCGCAGCCGTCGGCGGCGCGACCGCGCCGGCCGGTGCGTCGGGCGCGGCGATTGCGGCACCGGCATCCGGCGCCGCCGAGGCGCCGAACCCGGCGAGCGCGACGAACGTGCCGGCGATGCAGATGACGCCGCCGTCGCCGGGCGGCTTCCGCTTCCCGAGCATCAAGCTGCACTGAGAAGCTGCACTGAGCCGCTTACATTCGTTACAGCCGGAAACGATTCAGTCGGTGGCGCGCGCGAACTTGCGCGTAAGCTACCGGCTCAAAGCTTTGCCTCGACTCATTCACGCAGGTCATTACGATGAAAAAACTGTTCCTGATCCCCGTATTCGCGACGTTGTTCTCGTTCGGCAGCGCGGCGCACGCGCAAGTCGACCAGTCGAATCCGCAGGGTTTGATCAAGACGGCGACGCAGCAGGTGCTCGATGAAGTCAAGCAGCAGACGATCAAGCAGGGCGACACCAACCGCATCATCACGATCGTCAACAAGGACATCCTGCCGTACACCGATTTCCGCCGCACCACGCAGCTCGCGATGGGCCGCAACTGGCGCGCCGCGACGGCCGAGCAGCAGCAGCAGGTTCAGGAGCAGTTCAAGCTGCTGCTGATCCGCACGTACTCGGGCGCGCTCGCGCAGCTCAAGCCCGACCAGCAGATCCAGTACCCGCCGTTCCGCGCCGATCCGGCCGACACCGACGTCGTCGTGAAGACGGTCGCGATGAACAACGGCCAGCCGGTGCAGATCGACTACCGCCTGTACAAGACGGCCAACGGCTGGAAGGTGTACGACCTGAACGTGCTCGGCGCGTGGCTGATCCAGACGTATCAGCAGCAGTTCAACGAGAAGATCCAGCAAAGCGGCGTGGACGGCCTGATCAAGTTCCTCACGCAGCGCAACCAGGAGCTTGCCGCCGGCAAGCAGGCGTCGTGAGCGGCTTCCAAGCCGGCTCCTCGATGACCGTCGCGAGCGCGAAGGCCGCGCTCGCGGACGGTCTTGCGCGCATCGACGCGGGCGCGAGCGCCGTCGATTGCGCGACGCTGACGCAGTTCGATTCGTCGGCGCTCGCCGTGCTGCTCGCCTGGCAACGTGCCGCCCAAGCGCGCGGCACGACGCTCGACATCGTCAACCTCCCTCCCAAGCTCGCGAGCCTCGCGCGCGCGTATGGCGTCGACGCCCTGCTCGACGGCACCGGCCGACATTGACGCTGCCCGATCGAAGCCTGCCGCGCCAGCCGGCGCGCGCACGCTTCGGGCCGCGCGCCGTCGGCGCCGGCTCCACCAGCCGGTTTGCCCTATAATCAAGCGTTTTGCGGGGCTGCCAATCGGCGTCCGGCCCCGTTTTCATTCGCAGCAAGCACAGAATAGGCGTCGCGGCCGTTGCGCCGCGCACAGTCATGTCAGCCATAGAAATCCGTCACGTCAAGAAGCGCTACAAGTCGCTTCAGGCGCTCAAGGGCGTCAGCCTGTCGGTCGAGGAAGGCGAGTTTTTCGGTCTGCTCGGCCCCAACGGCGCAGGCAAGACCACGCTCATCAGCATCCTCGCCGGGCTCGCCCGGGCCGATGAAGGCAGCATTTCGGTGCGCGGCCACGACGTCGTCAAGGATTTCCGCGGCGCGCGCCGCGCGCTCGGCGTGGTGCCGCAGGAGCTCGTGTTCGATCCGTTCTTCACCGTGCGCGAGACGCTGCGGATCCAGTCCGGCTATTTCGGGCTGCGCCGCAACGACGACTGGATCGACGAGGTGATGGCCAATCTCGACCTCACCGAGAAGGCCGATGCGAACATGCGCGCGCTGTCGGGCGGGATGAAGCGCCGCGTGCTGGTCGCGCAGGCGCTCGTGCATCGGCCGCCCGTGATCGTGCTCGACGAGCCGACCGCCGGCGTCGACGTCGAACTGCGCCAGACGCTGTGGAAGTTCATCTCGCGGCTGAACCGCGAGGGCCACACGATCGTCCTCACGACCCATTACCTCGAGGAAGCCGAGTCGCTGTGCGACCGCATCGCAATGCTGCGTCGCGGCGAAGTGGTCGCGCTCGACCGCACCGACGCGCTGCTGCGCCGCTTCGCGGGGCTGCAGCTGTATCTGCGGCTCGCGACCGGCGCGCTGCCCGCCGAGCTGCGCGGGCTGGAGACCGATCCGGCCGCGCGCGCGCCGGGCGAGCATCTGCTGCGCCTCACCAACTACGACGATGTCGAACGCATCCTCGCGCAATGCCGCGCGGCCGGCTGCACGTTCGACGAGATCGAGATCCGCAAGGCGGATCTCGAGGATGTGTTCGTCCAGGTGATGAACGGGGCCGAGGTCATCGAGGGTTTGGCATGAGCGGGTTTCAAACGCTGTTCTACAAGGAACTGCTGCGCTTCTGGAAGGTGTCGTTCCAGACGGTCTGTGCGCCGATCGTCACGGCGCTGCTGTACCTGACGATCTTCGGCCACGCGCTGTCGGGCCGCATCGAGGTGTACCCGGGCGTCGAATACGTGAGCTTTCTGGTGCCGGGCCTCGTGATGATGAGCGTGCTGCAGAACGCATTCGCGAACAGCTCGTCGTCGCTGATCCAGTCGAAGATCACCGGCAACCTCGTGTTCATGCTGCTGCCGCCGCTGTCCTACAAGGACATCTTCGGCGCGTACGTGCTCGCCTCGGTCGTGCGCGGGCTCGCGGTCGGCACCGGCGTGTTCGTCGTGACGATCTGGTTTATCCCGATGCATTTCGCGGCGCCGTTGTTCATCATCGCGTTCGCGCTGCTCGGATCCGCGATCCTCGGCACGCTCGGGCTGATCGCCGGGATCTGGGCCGAGAAGTTCGACCAGCTCGCCGCGTTCCAGAACTTCCTGATCATGCCGCTGACGTTCCTGTCCGGCGTGTTCTATTCGACGCACTCGCTGCCGCCCGTGTGGCGCGAGATCTCGCGTCTCAACCCGTTTTTCTACATGATCGACGGCTTCCGTTACGGGTTCTTCGGCGCGTCCGACATCAACCCGCTCGAGAGCCTCGCGATCGTCACCGGTTTCTTCGTGCTGCTCGCGATGTTCGCGATGCGGCTGCTCGCGACCGGCTACAAACTGCGTCATTGATATCGACAGGCAGCGGCCGCCGCGGGCGGCGCGCGCCGACAGGAGCCCCTCATGTTGCCGACTCCCGAACAGGTCAAGCAATACATCGCCGGCGGTCTCGCCTGCACCCATCTGGAAGTCGAAGGCGACGGCCAGCATTTCTTCGCGACGATCGTGTCGGCGGCCTTCGAAGGCAAGCGACCGATCCAGCGGCACCAGCTCGTCTATGCGGCGCTCGGCGATCGCATGAAGCAGGAAATCCACGCGCTCAGCATGAAGACGCTGACGCCCGCCGAATGGCAGAACGCATAACCGGAACCACTGAGTGCAAGTCACCGCCAACGAGCGCGACGCCGTCGAGAGCGTCGCCACGGCACACCCGGCCGCCAACGGGGAATCGCAGGGACACGGGATGGACAAGCTGGTGATCGAAGGCGGCCGCCGGCTGTCCGGCGAGATCGTCGTGTCGGGCGCGAAGAATGCGGCGCTGCCGATTCTCTGTGCGGGCCTGCTCAGCGCCGAGCCCGTCGAGCTCGACAACGTGCCGAACCTGAAGGACGTGTGCACCACGCTGAAGGTCCTGAACCAGATGGGCGTGCAGAGCGAAACGGACGGCTGCCGCGTGCGGCTCGACGCGTCGCGCGTCGACAACCTGGTCGCGCCGTACGAGCTCGTCAAGACGATGCGCGCGTCGATCCTCGTGCTGGGGCCGCTGCTCGCGCGCTTCGGCGAGGCGAAGGTGTCGCTGCCGGGCGGCTGCGCGATCGGCGCGCGCCCGGTCGACCAGCACATCAAGGGCCTGCAGGCGATGGGCGCCGAGATCAGCATCGAGCACGGCTTCATCGAGGCGCGCGCGAAGCGGCTGAAAGGCGCCCGCATCGTCACCGACATGATCACGGTCACGGGGACGGAAAACCTGCTGATGGCCGCGACGCTCGCCGACGGCGAAACGGTGATCGAGAACGCGGCGCGCGAGCCCGAAGTGAGCGATCTCGCACACTTGCTGGTCGCGATGGGCGCGAAAATCGACGGCATCGGCACCGACCGTCTCGTGATCCAGGGCGTCGAGCGCCTGCACGGCGCGCGCCATTCGGTGATCCCCGACCGCATCGAGGCCGGCACGTTCCTGTGCGCGGTCGCGGCGGCCGGCGGCGACGTGATGCTGACGGGCGTGCGCCCGCACATCCTCGACGCGGTGATCGACAAGCTGCGCGAGGCAGGCGTGTCGATCGACGAAGGCGACAGCTGGCTGCGCGTGCGGATGGACCGCCGCCCGTCGGCCGTGACGATCCGCACGTCCGAATATCCGGCGTTCCCGACCGACATGCAGGCGCAGTTCATGGCCCTCAATACGGTGGCGTCGGGCACGGCGCAGGTCGTGGAGACCATCTTCGAGAACCGCTTCATGCACGTGCAGGAACTGAACCGGCTCGGCGCGAACATCACGATCGACGGCAACACCGCGCTCGTGACGGGCGTCGACAAGCTGTCCGGCGCGAACGTGATGGCGACCGACCTGCGCGCGTCGGCGAGCCTCGTGATCGCCGGGCTGCGCGCGGAAGGCGAGACGCTCGTCGACCGCATCTATCATCTGGACCGCGGCTACGACCGCATGGAAACGAAATTGACCGCCGTCGGCGCCAACGTGCGCCGCCTCTCCGGGAGCCAAGCATGAGCGCGCCGTTGACCCTCGCCCTGTCGAAGGGCCGGATTTTCGAGGAAACCCTGCCGCTGCTGGCAGCCGCCGGCGTGCAGGTGGCCGAGGACCCTGAAACGTCGCGCAAGCTGATCCTGCCGACGACCGACCCGAACCTGCGCGTGATCATCGTGCGCGCGAGCGACGTGCCGACCTACGTCGAATACGGCGCGGCCGATTTCGGCGTGGCCGGCAAGGACGTGCTGGTCGAGCACGGCGGCTCGGGCCTGTATCAACCGATCGATCTGAACATTGCCCGCTGCCGGATGTCGGTGGCGGTGCCGGCCGGTTTCGACTACGCGAACGCGGTGCGCCAGGGCGCGCGCCTGCGGGTTGCGACCAAGTACGTCGAGACGGCCCGCGAACACTTCGCCGCGAAGGGCGTGCACGTCGACCTCATCAAGCTGTACGGCTCGATGGAGCTCGCGCCGCTCGTCGGGCTGGCCGACGCGATCGTCGACCTGGTCAGCTCGGGCGGCACGCTGAAGGCGAACAATCTGGTCGAGGTCGAGGAGATCATGTCGATCTCGTCGCGCCTCGTCGTGAACCAGGCTGCGCTGAAGTTGAAGCGCACGGCGCTCAAGCCGTTCCTCGACGCGTTCGAACGCGCGTCGCAGAATGGCAACTGAGCGCATCACCGTAACGGAACTCCCATGGCCATCACCATCCGCAAACTCGATTCGACGCGCGACGGCTTCGACGCCGAGCTGCGTACGTTGCTCGCCTTCGAGGCGAGCGAGGACGAAGCGATCGAGCAGTCGGTCGCGAAGATCCTCGCCGACGTGAAATCGCGCGGCGACGCCGCGGTGCTCGAATACACGAACCGCTTCGACCGGCTGGACGCGGACAGCGTCGCCGCGCTCGAACTGCCGCAGGACGCGCTGCAGGCCGCGCTCGACGGCCTCGCGCCGAAGGCGCGCGCGGCGCTCGAAGCCGCGGCCGCACGCGTGCGTGCGTACCACGAGAAGCAGAAGATCGAGTGCGGCACGCACAGCTGGCAGTACACGGAAAGCGACGGCACGGTGCTCGGCCAGAAGATCACGCCGCTCGACCGCGTCGGGCTCTACGTGCCGGGCGGCAAGGCCGCCTATCCGTCGTCGGTGCTGATGAACGCGATTCCGGCGCGCGTGGCGGGCGTCGGCGAGATCGTGATGGTCGTACCGACCCCCGACGGCGTGAAGAACGACCTCGTGCTGGCCGCCGCGCTGCTCGGCGGCGTCGATCGCGTGTTCACGATCGGCGGCGCGCAGGCGGTCGGCGCGCTCGCGTACGGCACGGCCACGGTGCCGCCGGTCGACAAGATCTGCGGCCCGGGCAATGCGTACGTCGCATCGGCGAAGCGCCGCGTGTTCGGCACGGTCGGCATCGACATGATCGCCGGCCCGTCGGAAATCCTCGTGCTGTGCGACGGCACGACCGATCCGAGCTGGGTTGCGATGGACCTGTTCTCGCAGGCCGAGCACGACGAGCTCGCGCAGTCGATCCTGCTGTGCCCGGACGGCGCGTTCCTCGAGCGCGTCGAGAAGGCGATCGACGAGCTGCTGCCGACGATGCCGCGTCAGGACGTGATCCGCGCGTCGCTCGAAGGGCGCGGCGCGCTGATCAAGGTGCGCGACATGGCCGAAGCGTGCCGGATCGCGAACGACATCGCGCCCGAGCACCTCGAAATTTCCGCGCTCGAGCCGCAGCAATGGGGCCAGCAGATCCGCCATGCCGGCGCGATCTTCCTCGGCCGCTACACGAGCGAGAGCCTCGGCGATTACTGCGCCGGCCCGAACCACGTGCTGCCGACCTCGCGCACCGCGCGCTTCTCGTCGCCGCTCGGCGTGTACGACTTCATCAAGCGCTCGAGCGTGATCGAAGTCAGCGCCGAAGGCGCGCAGACGCTCGGCGAGATCGCCTCCGAGCTCGCCTACGGCGAAGGGCTGCAGGCGCACGCGCGCAGCGCCGAACTGCGGATGAGGGGATGACGCGCGCCGGCGCCGACGCGAACGCATCGGCGCCGCAGCGTGAGGAGACTCCGTGCAGGGCGGCAGCCGCCGCCTTGCCGACCATTTGATGCCGGCGCGACGCACGCCGGCTGGACACCATGACCACGCCACAAGACATCATCCGCCGCGACGTGCTCGCGATGACGAGCTACCCGGTGCCCGACGCGAGCGGCTTCGTGAAGCTCGACGCGATGGAAAACCCGTATCCGCTGCCCGCGCCGCTCGCCGCCGCGCTCGGCGAGCGCCTCGCGCAGGTCGCGCTGAACCGCTATCCGGCGCCGCGCCCCGGTGCGCTGCTGGACAAGCTGCGCCGCACGATGGGCGTGCCGGCCGCGTGCGACGTGCTGCTCGGCAACGGCTCCGACGAGATCATCAGCATGATGTCGGTCGCCTGCGCGAAGCCGGGCGCGAAGGTGCTCGCGCCGGTGCCGGGCTTCGTGATGTACGAGCTGTCGGCGAAGTTCGCGCAGCTCGAGTTCGTCGGCGTGCCGCTGAAGGCCGACCTGACGCTCGACGCAGACGCAATGATCGCGGCGATCGCCGAGCACCGGCCGGCGCTCGTCTATCTGGCGTACCCGAACAATCCGACCGGCACGCTGTACGACGCAGCCGACGTCGAGCGGATCATCGCGGCTGCGCGGCACAGCCTCGTCGTGATCGACGAGGCGTACCAGCCGTTCGCGCAGCACTCGTGGCTGCCGCGCGCGGCCGAGTTCGACAACGTCGTCGTGATGCGCACGGTGTCGAAGCTCGGGCTCGCCGGGATCCGCCTCGGCTATCTCGCCGGGCTGCCCGCGTGGCTGACCGAATTCGACAAGGTGCGCCCGCCGTACAACATCAACGTGCTGACGCAGGCGACCGTGGATTTCCTGCTCGACCACCTCGACGTGCTCGACGCGCAGGCAGCCGAGCTGCGTGCGGAACGCACGCGCGTCGCGCAGGCGGTCGCCGCGCTGCCGGGCGTGACCGTGTTCCCGAGCGCCGGCAATTTCCTGCTGGTGCGCGTGCCCGATGCGGCCGCCGTGTTCGATGCATTGCTCACCGAGCGGGTGTTGATCAAAAACGTGAGTAAAATGCACCCATTGTTGGCCGAATGCGTGCGACTGACCGTCGGTTCCCCGGACGAAAACGCACGCCTCCTGGCTGCGCTGAAACTCGCACTGCCCGGTTGAGCCGGGCGCGCGGCGCGCATCGATCAACCCCCATTTACATCAGACTCATTCAAGGAATTGCCATGCGTGTGGCGGAAGTCGTTCGCAATACCAGCGAAACGCAGATCCGTGTGAAGCTCGACCTCGACGGTACGGGCCGGCAGAAGCTGGCCACCGGCGTGCCGTTTCTCGACCATATGCTCGACCAGATCGCGCGCCATGGTCTGATCGATCTCGAGGTCGAAGCGCATGGCGACACGCATATCGACGACCACCATACCGTCGAAGACGTCGGCATCACCCTCGGCCAGGCGGTCGCGAAGGCCGTGGGCGACAAGAAGGGCATCCGGCGCTACGGCCATTCGTACGTGCCGCTCGACGAGGCGCTGTCGCGCGTCGTGATCGACTTTTCGGGCCGGCCGGGCCTCGAATTCCACGTGCCGTTCACGCGCGCGCGCATCGGCACCTTCGACGTCGACCTGTCGATCGAATTCTTCCGCGGGTTCGTGAACCACGCGGGCGTCACGCTGCACATCGACAACCTGCGCGGGATCAACGCGCACCATCAGCTCGAAACGGTGTTCAAGGCCTTCGGTCGCGCGCTGCGTGCGGCGGTCGAGCTCGACGAGCGCGCGGCGGGGCAGATTCCGTCGACGAAGGGCAGCCTCTAACTTCCGGACGGACAGGACGCCAACGACAACCTGACGGCTTCGGCGCGCCGCGCCGGTTCGCGATGGATCTGCTCAAATCGTTCATTTCGCTGCTTGCGCTGATCAATCCGGTCGGCGCGGTGCCGTTCTTCCTGAGCCTGACCGCGCAGCAGACGGAGCACGAGCGGCGCCGCACGATCCGGATCGCGTCGGTGTCGGTGTTCTGCGTGATGACGATCACGACGCTGCTCGGCCAGCAGATCATCGATTTCTTCGGCATTTCGGTCGGCTCGCTCGAAGTGGGCGGCGGGATCATCATGCTGCTGATGGCGATCAACATGCTGAACGCGCAGATCGGCAATACGCGATCGACGCCCGAGGAACGCGACGAGGCCGAGCTGAAGGACAACATCGCGGTCGTGCCGCTGGCGATTCCGCTGCTGACGGGCCCCGGCTCGATCAGCACGGCGATCATCTATGCGGCGAACTCGCATCACTGGTATGAACGGGCGGGGCTCGTCGCGATCGGCGCGGTCCTCGCTCTGCTGTGTTTCCTCGCGATGCGGCTTGCCGAGCCGATCGCGAACTGGATCGGCCGCACCGGCATCAACATCGCCACGCGGCTGATGGGTCTGATGCTGTCGGCGCTGGCGGTGGAATTCATCGTCAATGGACTGAGGGCGCTACTGCCTGCACTGAGATGAAAACTTCGATTGCGATTGTGGATTATGGGATGGGCAACCTGCGCTCGGTGGCACAGGCGCTCAAGAAGGCCGAACCGGCCGCCGACGTGGCGATCGTCGACACGCCGGCCGCGATTCGCGCGGCCGACCGCGTCGTGCTGCCCGGCCAGGGCGCGATGCCCGACTGCATGCGCTGCCTCGGCGAATCGGGGCTGCAGGAGGCGGTGATCGAGGCGTCGCGCACGAAGCCGCTGCTCGGCGTGTGCGTGGGCGAACAGATGCTGTTCGACTGGAGCGCGGAAGGCGACACGAAGGGCCTCGGCCTGTTGCCGGGCAAGGTTCTGCGCTTCGAGCTCGAAGGCCGGCTGCAGGACGACGGCTCGCGCTTCAAGGTGCCGCAGATGGGCTGGAACCGCGTGCATCAGTCGCGCTCGCACCCGCTGTGGGAAGGCGTGCCCGACGACGCGTATTTCTACTTCGTGCACAGCTACTACGTGAGCCCGGAGAACCCGCAGCACACGGTGGGCGAGACGGCTTACGGCGCGCCGTTTACGTCCGCGGTCGCGCGCGACAACATCTTCGCGACCCAATTCCATCCGGAGAAAAGCGCGGAGGTCGGCTTGCGTCTGTATCGCAACTTCGTGCACTGGCAGCCGTGAACGTCGCGTCCGAGCCACAGTGGGCGGGCGGCAAACGCCCGTCGCGCGGGGCTCGCACGCGTCTGCACCGAAAGAGTTGTACTAAACTAGCGAGACGGCGCGGCACCGGTTTGGCCGGTACGCGCCCGATTCTTTTCATCTTCCACGACGACACCCGATTGCTATGCTGCTGATTCCGGCCATCGATCTCAAAGACGGTCAGTGTGTGCGCCTCAAACAGGGCGATATGGACCAGGCCACGATTTTCTCCGAGGACCCGGCGGCGATGGCCCGCAAGTGGGTCGATCTCGGCGCCCGGCGGCTTCACCTGGTCGACCTGAACGGCGCATTCGCCGGCAAGCCGAAGAATCTCGAGGCGATCGAAGCGATCCTCGAAGAGGTCGGCGACGAAATCCCCGTGCAGCTGGGCGGCGGCATCCGCAGCCTGGAGACGATCGAGAAGTATCTCGACGCCGGCCTGTCGTACGTGATCATCGGCACCGCCGCCGTGAAGAATCCGGGCTTCCTGCAGGACGCGTGCACCGCGTTCTCGGGCAGCATCATCGTCGGGCTGGACGCGAAGGACGGCAAGGTCGCGACCGACGGCTGGAGCAAGCTGACGGGCCACGAAGTGATCGATCTCGCGCGCAAGTTCGAGGATTACGGCGTCGAATCGATCGTCTACACCGATATCGGCCGCGACGGGATGCTTCAGGGCATCAACATCGACGCGACCGTGAAGCTCGCGCAGGCGGTCGGCATTCCGGTGATCGCAAGCGGCGGCCTGTCGAACCTGACCGACATCGAGAATCTCTGCGAAGTGGAAGAGCACGGCGTCGAAGGCGTGATCTGCGGCCGTGCGATCTACTCCGGCGATCTCGATTTCGCGGCCGCGCAGAAACGCGCGGACGAACTGAACGGCGAACTCGACGACGCGTAAGCGCGCCCGTCCCGTTCGCCGGGGCCGCCACCGGGCGGCCCCGATCGGGCGTCTCGCGCGAGACGCTCGCAACCGGCCGTCCCACCGCGGCCAATGGCGCAACATCATGGCTCTAGCTAAACGCATCATCCCCTGCCTGGACGTGACTGCCGGGCGTGTCGTCAAGGGCGTCAACTTCGTCGAGCTGCGCGATGCCGGCGATCCCGTCGAAATCGCGCGCCGCTACGACGAGCAGGGCGCCGACGAACTGACGTTCCTCGACATCACCGCGACCTCCGACCAGCGCGACCTGATCCTGCCGATCATCGAAGCGGTCGCGTCGCAGGTGTTCATTCCGCTGACCGTCGGCGGCGGCGTGCGCGCCGTCGAGGACGTGCGGCGCCTGCTGAACGCGGGTGCGGACAAGGTCAGCATGAATTCGTCGGCCGTCGCCAATCCGCAGCTCGTGCGCGACGCGGCCGACAAGTACGGCTCGCAGTGCATCGTCGTCGCGATCGACGCGAAGCGCGTGTCCGCGCCTAACGAAGCGCCGCGCTGGGAAGTCTTCACGCACGGCGGCCGCAAGGCCACCGGCCTCGACGCGATCGAATGGGCGCGCAAGATGGCGGAGCTCGGCGCGGGCGAGATCCTGCTCACGAGCATGGACCGCGACGGCACGAAGTCGGGCTTCGACCTCGCGCTCACGCGCGCGGTGTCGGACGCGGTGCCGGTGCCGGTGATCGCGTCGGGCGGTGTCGGCTGCCTGCAGGATCTCGCGGACGGCATCAAGCAAGGCCACGCCGACGCGGTGCTGGCGGCGAGCATCTTCCACTATGGCGAGCACACGGTCGGCGAGGCGAAGCACTTCATGGCCGACCAGGGCATCGCGGTGAGGCTGTGATGACGACCGACACGCAATCCCTGCCTGCATGGCTGGACAAGGTCCGCTGGGACGACAACGGCCTCGTGCCGGTGATCGCGCAGGAAGCGGCGACCAACGACGTGCTGATGTTCGCGTGGATGAACCGCGAAGCGCTGGCGAAGACGATCGAGACGCAGCGGGCCGTCTACTATTCGCGCTCGCGCAAGCGCCTGTGGTTCAAGGGCGAGGAGTCGGGCCACGTGCAGCACGTGCACGAGGTGCGGCTCGACTGCGACGAGGACGTCGTGCTGCTGAAGGTCGAGCAGGTGTCGGGCATCGCCTGCCACACCGGCCGGCATTCATGCTTCTTCCAGAAATTCGAAGGCACCGTCGAGAACGGCGACTGGGTCGCGGTCGAGCCGGTGCTGAAAGACCCCGAACACATCTACAAATGACGCAATCGACCGAAGACACGCTGCTGCGCCTCGCGGCCGTGATCGATAGCCGCAAGGGCGGCGACCCCGAGCAATCTTATGTATCGCGCCTGTTCCACAAGGGCGACGACGCGGTGCTGAAGAAGATCGGCGAAGAGGCGACCGAAGTCGTGCTGGCCGCGAAGGACGTGCGCCAGGGCGGCGCGCCGACGGCGCTGGTCGGCGAAGTGGCCGATCTGTGGTTCCACTGCCTCGTGATGCTGTCGCATTTCGACCTGAGCCCGGCCGACGTGATCGCCGAGCTGGAGCGTCGCGAAGGCCTGTCGGGCATCGAGGAAAAGGCGCTGCGCAAGCGCCGCGAGCGCGAGGCGAACGGCGGCTGACGGCGGCTGACGATTCGCGGCGTGCCGCGCATGCAGCCGTGCGGTAAGCTGTAAGAATTGTCATCTGACGGGGGTAGCATCATGACCGATACGCCGAGCCAGTTTCCGACACCGTCGGTGCCGGACGCAGCGCAAGCCGAGCGCCTGAACGGCCTGCGCACGTTGACGCACGTGCTGTACGGCCTCTACGCGTTTCATTGGCTGACCGGCGGCGTGACCGGCATCATCGCGATCATCATCAACTACGTGAAGCGCGACGACGTGGCCGGCACGCCGTACGCCGATCACTTCGAGTGGCAGATCCGCACGTTCTGGCGCGCGCTCATCGCGTACGTGATCGGCTTCGCGCTGATGTTTGTCGTGGTGGGGTTTGCCGTCATGTTTGTCACGTGGATCTGGACGCTGTACCGTATCATCAAAGGTTGGCTGTACCTGAACGACAACAAGACGCTCGATCCGCAGGCCTGGCTCTGACGGTGCGCGGGCGTTTCGCAGGAGCAACATGAGTCACGATCCGAATTGCCTGTTCTGCAAGATCGCGGCGGGCGAGATCCCGAGCACGAAAGTGCACGAGGACGACGAATTCGTCGCGTTCCGCGACATCCGCCCGGCAGCCGACACACACGTGCTGGTGATTCCGCGCCGGCACCTGCCGACGCTGTCGGCGGCGAACGAAGCCGATGCGCCGATGCTCGGCCGGCTGATGCTGCTGGTCGCGCGTCTGGCCGATCAGCTGGGCGTCGCGTACACGGGCGGCGAGACGGGGTTTCGCACGGTGATCAATACGGGCCCGGGCGGCGGGCAGGAGGTCTACCACCTGCACGCGCACATTCTGGCCGGCCCGCGCCCGTGGCAGCGGATGGGTTGACGTCGCGGGGCGTTTTCCCCGCATCGATAGTCGAAGCCGGCGCGCCGCCGGCGATTTGTGCCGCGACGCGGCGTGGTTGAGGAGAGGTTTGATCATGGGTGGATTGAGCATTTGGCACTGGCTGATCGTGCTGCTGATCGTCGCGCTGGTTTTCGGTACCAAGAAGCTGCGCAATATCGGCAACGACCTCGGTAGTGCCGTGAAGGGTTTCAAGGACGGCATGAAGGAAGGCGAAACGCCGGCCGACGCGCAGCAACTGCCGCGCACGGGCACGGTCGACGTCAACGCGAAGGAAACGACGCGTTCCGACTCGAACAAGGCGTAACGCCGGCACGCTGACAGGCATTCGCGATGCTGGATCTCGGTCTTTCGAAGATGGCGCTGATCGGCGTCGTCGCACTCGTGGTGCTCGGCCCCGAGCGCCTGCCGCGCGTCGCACGCACGGCGGGCGCGCTGTTCGGCCGCGCGCAGCGGTACATCAACGACGTGAAGGCCGAGGTCTCGCGCGAAATCGAACTCGACGCGCTGCGGACGATGAAGACCGATTTCGAGGCGGCCGCGCGCAATGTCGAGACGACCATTCACGACAACCTGCGCGAGCACGAGAAGGAGCTGAACGACACGTGGAATTCCGCGGTCGGCGGTCTTCATGAAGGCTCGGTCGATGCCGGCACGTCGGGCACCGATTCGCCCGCCGCGCCGTCGTCGTGGCGCGCCAGCACGATCGCGCTGGCGCGCAAGCGCCGCAACTGGCGTGTGAAGCAGGCGAGCACGCCGGTCTGGTACAAGCGCGCGACGGCCCGCCGCACGCACGTGCAGTCGGGCGCCGCGCGAGTCGCGCGCCATCAGCCGGCCAGCCTGCGCCGGCCGACGCGTTTCTTCTGAGCCGAGCGCATGCTCGCTCGTCAATCCTACCGAGGGCCGGCGTGAGCGACCCGCAGCAGAATCCGGGCGACGCCCCGGAAGAAACCTTCATTTCCCATCTCGTCGAGCTTCGCGATCGCATCATTCGCGCGGGGCTGGCCGTGATCGTCGTGTTCCTCGGGCTCGTGTACTGGGCGCCCGACATCTTCCGGCTGCTCGCGCGGCCGCTGATGGAGAACCTGCCGAAGGGCGGCAGGATGATCGTCACCGACGTCACCGGCTCGTTCTTCGTGCCGATGAAGGTCACGATGCTCGTCGCGCTCGTGATCGCGCTGCCGATCGTGCTGTACCAGATCTGGGCGTTCGTCGCGCCGGGCCTGTACCAGCACGAGAAGAAGCTCGTCGTGCCGCTCGTCGGCAGCAGCTACGTGCTGTTCCTGTGCGGGATGGCGTTCGCGTACTTCCTCGTGTTCCCGACCATCTTCCGCGTGATGGCGCACTACAACGCGCCGCTCGGCGCCGAGATGTCGACCGATATCGACAACTATCTGAGCTTCGTGCTCGGGATGTTCATCGCGTTCGGTGTCACGTTCGAGGTGCCGATCGTCGTCGTGCTGCTCGTGCGGATGGGCGTGCTGTCGCTGCAGAAGCTGAAGGAAATGCGGCCGTACGTGATCGTCGGCGCCTTCGTCGTCTCGGCGGTCGTCACGCCGCCGGACGTGTTCTCGCAGCTGATGCTCGCGCTGCCGCTCGTCGTGCTGTTCGAGATCGGGCTGCTGGCGGCGCGCTTCTTCGTGCCGAAGCCCGGCGAGGAACCGGAAGCGGAAAACGGTACGGCTACCTGAGCCGCGGCGCGGGCGCCAAGCGCCCGCCGAATGCGGTTTCAGGACGACGAATCCACGTCGATACAAAGCAAAAAGGGCAGCCGCTGGCTGCCCTTCGTCGTTTACCGCTGCTGCGGGCCGCAGGCTGCGACCCGCCAGCGCGCGTTCATTCGCTGTCGCTGTCCTGCTCGTCGACGGTCTGCTTCGGCGGCGGCGGGCGCTTGCCGATCACGACGTTCACGTCGAACTCCTTGCCCTTGCGCACCACGTGCACCTTGGTCGCCGTGCCGGGCTTGATCTGCGCGACGGTATTCAGCAGCTTGGTCGTGTCGGTGATGTCGTCGCCGTTCACGCTGACCAGGATGTCGCCCGGCTTGATGCCGGCCTTGTCGGCCGGGCCGCCCTGCAGCACGCCCGCGACGATCGCGCCCGACTTCTGCTGGAGCCCGAACGATTCGGCGATCTCCGGCGTGACGTCCTGCGGCTCGACGCCGATCCAGCCGCGCGTGACCGAGCCGGTCGTGATGATGCTTTCGAGCACCGTGCGGGCCGTCGACACGGGGATCGCGAAGCCGATGCCGAGCGAGCCGCCCGAGCGCGAGTAGATCGCGGTGTTGATGCCGAGCAGGTTGCCGTTCACGTCGACGAGCGCGCCGCCCGAGTTGCCGGGGTTGATCGGCGCGTCGGTCTGGATGAAGTTTTCGAACGTGTTGATGCCGAGGTGATTGCGGCCGAGCGCGCTGATGATGCCCATCGTGACCGTCTGGCCGACGCCGAACGGGTTGCCGATCGCCAGCACGACGTCGCCGACGCGCGAGCGGTCCGAACGGCCGAGCGTGATGGTCGGCAGGTCCGTCATGTTGATCTTCAGCACGGCGAGATCGGTTTCCGGATCGCTGCCGATCACCTTCGCGGTGGCCGTGCGGCCGTCGGCGAGCGCGACTTCGATCTGGTCGGCACCATCGACGACGTGCTGGTTCGTTAGAATGTAACCTTCCGGGCTCACGATAACGCCGGAGCCGAGGTTGGCGGCCGGTTCGTCCTGCTGCTTGCGGGCGTTGTTGCGATCGCCGAAGAAATAGCGGAACAGCGGATCCTTCGCGCGCGGATCGGGCGGCAACGAGCCGTCCTTGCTGGAGAACACGTTGACGACGGCGGGCATCGCCTTTTGCGCGGCTTCCGCGTACGACGTGGTCGCCGGCCCGCCGCCGATGCCCGGCGCAACTTCCCGCAGCGCGACGATCGGCGTGGCGAGCTGCTTGCCGAGCTGTCCTTGCCGTTGCAGCCATTGCGGCTTGAGCGTCACGACGATGAACATCAGCGCGAGCAGTACGGTCACCGCCTGCGCGAAGAACAGCCAGAAGCGTCTAAGCATCTGAATAGATTAGAGGTTTATATGGATCGGATCGAACTTGAATTGTACTTGAACAATACCCTTGAAACCGCGCGCTTCAAGGACTATTGCCCGAACGGCCTCCAGGTCGAGGGGCGGCGCAAGATCGAGAAGATCGCCACCGGCGTGACGGCCTCGGTCGCCTTGCTCGAAGCCGCGCTCGAATGGGGCGCCGACGCCGTGCTGGTCCATCACGGCTACTTCTGGCGCAACGAGGCGCCGCAGATCACCGGCCGCAAGTACCGGCGGCTGAAGCTGCTGCTCGCGAACGACCTGAACCTGTTCGCGTTCCACCTGCCGCTCGACGCGCACCCGCTGTTCGGCAACAACGCGCAGCTCGGCGAGAAGCTCGGGCTGATCGGCGACCAGCGTTTCGGCGACGGCGAGCTCGGCTGGATGGCCACGCTGCCGATGCCCGTCACGCTCGAGCACTTCGTCGCGAAGGTCGAGAACACGCTCGGACGCACGCCGCTCGTGCTCGGCGATTCCGACATGCAGGTGCGCCGTGTCGCGTGGTGCACCGGCGGCGCGCAGAGCTATTTCGACGCGGCGATCGACGCGGGCGCCGACGTGTTCCTGACCGGCGAGGTGTCGGAATCGACCACGCACGCGGCCGCCGAGAGCGGCGTCGCGTTCGTTGCGGCGGGGCACCATGCGACCGAGCGCTACGGCGTCCAGGCGCTGGGCCGCCACTTGTCGGAGGAATTCGATATCGAGCACCTTTTTATCGATATTCATAATCCGGTTTGAATCGCGGATTTTGCGGCGGTGCATCGAATTTTCACAATGAAGCAGGCGCTTAAAAGTGAAATGATTTAATTGCTCCGATAGTGGGGGAAAACCCTTAACTATCAATTACTTCGAAGGGATTTTCGTCTCCGGGCCTTGTAAATGGCGACTCCATTCGCGCACACTAGCGGCGGAATGCAAAGTCGTGACGGAAAATCCAACTCAGAAGTGGGGCGTGTGATGCGAGACAAGGAAGACAAACGCGTCGACAGCGGCCGCCGTACCTGGCTGATTGCGACATCCGTAGCAGGTGGCGTGGGAGGCGTAGCCACCGTCATACCTTTCGCGGCGTCGCTTGCGCCGTCCGCGAAAGCGAAAGCGGCCGGCGCGCCGGTCGAGGTCGACATCAGCAACCTGAAGCCCGGCGAGATGGTCACCGTGCCGTGGCGCGGCAAGCCGGTGTGGATCCTGAACCGCACCGACGACATGCTGGCCGACGTCGTCAAGGCCGACAAGGAAGTGGCCGACCCGACCTCGAAATCCCCCTATTCGATGCCGCTGCCCGCGTATTGTGCGAACGAGTATCGCGCGCGGGCCGATCGCAAGAACATTCTCGTCGTGATGGCCGTGTGTACGCACCTCGGCTGCACGCCAAGCCAACGCTTCACGCCCGGTCCGCAGCCGAACCTGCCGGACGACTGGCCGGGCGGCTTCCTCTGCCCGTGTCACGGTTCGACCTACGACCTCGCCGGCCGCGTGTTCAAGAACAAGCCGGCGCCTCAGAATCTCGACATCCCGCCCTATATGTTCACGTCGGCGACGACCCTCGTGATCGGCAAGGACGAGAAAGGAGAAGCGTGATGGCTGCCGACAACAACGAAGTGTCCACGACAGGTGTCACCGGCTGGATCGACCAGCGCTTCCCGCTCACGTCCACCTGGAAGAAGCACGTTTCCGAGTACTACGCGCCGAAGAACTTCAACTTCTGGTACTTCTTCGGCTCGCTCGCGCTGCTGGTGCTCGTCAACCAGATCGTCACGGGCATCTTCCTGACGATGAACTACAAGCCCGACTCGATGCTGGCGTTCGCGTCGGTCGAGTACATCATGCGTGAAGTGCCGTGGGGCTGGCTGATCCGCTACATGCACTCGACCGGCGCGTCGATGTTCTTCGTCGTCGTGTACCTGCACATGTTCCGCGGGCTGATGTACGGGTCGTATCGCAAGCCGCGCGAGCTCGTGTGGATCTTCGGCTGCGCGATCTTCCTGTGCCTGATGGCCGAGGCGTTCTTCGGCTATCTGCTGCCGTGGGGCCAGATGTCGTTCTGGGGCGCGCAGGTGATCGTGAACCTGTTCTCGGCGATCCCGTTCGTCGGCCCGGACCTGTCGCTGTGGATCCGCGGCGATTATGTGGTGTCCGACGTCACGCTGAACCGCTTCTTCGCATTCCACGTGATTGCGATTCCGCTCGTGCTGGTGGGCCTCGTCGTCGCGCACCTCGTCGCGCTGCATGAGGTCGGGTCCAACAATCCGGACGGCATCGAGATCAAGGCGAAGAAGGACGAAAACGGCATTCCGCTCGACGGCATCCCGTTCCATCCGTATTACTCGGTGCACGATTTCTTCGGCGTCTGCGTGTTCCTGATGGTGTTCGCGCTGATCGTGTTCTTCGCGCCGGAGATGGGCGGCTACTTCCTGGAGTCGAACAACTTCGTCCCCGCGAACCCGCTGCAGACGCCGCCGGAGATCGCGCCGGTCTGGTACTTCACCGCGTTCTACGCGATGCTGCGCGCGACCACCGACCCGTTCAAGATCGTGCTGATGATCGTGATCGCGCTGCTCGGCGTGCTCGCGCTGGTGCGCGCGCGCGGCAAGTGGAAGCTCGGCCTGCCGGTGCTGGCCGCGGCGATCGTCGTGTTCATGTTCCTGACCGAATCGAAGTTCTGGGGCGTCGTCGTGATGGGTTCGGCGGTGATCACGCTGTTCTTCCTGCCGTGGCTCGACCGCAGCCCGGTGAAGTCGATCCGCTACCGGCCGCTGTTCCACAAGGTGTTCCTCGGGATCTTCGTCGCGGCGTTCCTGACGCTGGCGTTCCTCGGCACGCGGCCGCCGTCGCCGGCCGCGACGCTGATTGCGCAGGGCTGCGCGCTGATCTACTTCGCGTTCTTCCTCGGCATGCCGGTCTGGACGCCGCTTGGCACGTTCAAGCAGCCGCCGGAACGGGTGCGCTTCAAGCCCCATTAACGTGAGCGAGGAGAGAACGACATGAAGAAACTGCTTTCGACGCTCGCGCTGATCGGTGCGACGGCCGTGGCGCTGCTTGCGGCGCCGGCCGTGCGCGCGGAAGGTAATTTTCCGCTCGACCGGGCGCCCGATAACACGGAAAATCTCGTTTCGCTTCAGCACGGCGCGCAATTGTTTGTAAACTATTGCCTGAACTGCCACAGCGCGAACCTGATGCGCTACAACCGTCTGACGGATCTGGGCATATCCCAGAAGGAGATCGAAAAGAATCTCCTGTTCACGACCGACAAGGTCGGGAACACGATGTCCGTCGCGATGCGGCCCGAAGACGCGAAGAACTGGCTCGGCACCATGCCGCCCGACCTGTCTGTCGAGGAGCGGGCGCGCGGCCGCGACTGGCTGTATACGTATCTGCGCAGTTTCTACCGCGACGATACGCGGCCGACCGGCTGGAACAACGCGGTGTTCGAGAACGTCGGCATGCCCCATGTGTTGTGGCAGCTGCAGGGGCAGCGCACTGCCAAATTCGAAGACAAGACGAACGAGGAGACGGGCGAGAAGGTCCATACGCTCGTCGGCTTCCAGCAAGTCACACCGGGGACACTGTCGTCGCCGGATTATGATGCTGCGGTGGCCGACCTGGTGGCGTATATGACGTGGATGTCCGAGCCGGCTCAGCAGACCCGCAAACGCCTCGGCGTGTGGGTGCTGATCTTTCTCGGCGTCCTGACTTTCCTGGCCTGGCGGCTCAATGCCGCGTATTGGAAAGATATCAAGTAAACACGCCTGACCGGCGTGGGGCCGGCGCAAGGCGGAACCCGTGAAAGGGGTTGCGCCGCGTGCCGGCCCTCGGCTTTTTTGAGGAAACGCAAATATGATGGTTCTGTATTCCGGCACAACTTGCCCGTTCTCCCAGCGTTGCCGGCTGGTGCTGTTCGAGAAGGGCATGGACTTCGAAATTCGTGACGTCGACCTGTTCAACAAGCCGGAAGACATCTCGGTGATGAACCCGTACGGTCAGGTGCCGATTCTGGTCGAGCGCGATCTGATCCTGTACGAATCGAACATCATCAACGAATACATCGACGAGCGCTTCCCGCATCCGCAACTGATGCCGGCCGACCCGGTGCAGCGCGCGCGTGCGCGCCTGTTCCTGCTGAACTTCGAGAAGGAACTGTTCGTTCACGTCAGCACGCTCGAGAACGAGAAGGGCAAGGCAGCGGAGAAGAATCACGAGAAGGCGCGTCTTGCGATCCGCGATCGCCTGACGCAGCTTGCGCCGATCTTCGTGAAGAACAAGTACATGCTCGGCGAGGAGTTCTCGATGCTCGACGTCGCGATCGCGCCGCTGCTGTGGCGTCTGGATCACTACGGCATCGAGCTGTCGAAGAACGCTGCGCCGCTGATGAAGTATGCCGAGCGGATCTTCAGCCGTCCCGCGTATATCGAAGCACTGACGCCGTCCGAAAAGGTCATGCGTCGCTGATGGTGCAATGAGTGCATGACGGAGCGGGCGGCGCGGCGTGCCGCGTGCCCGCTCCGGGTTCGAGGATTGTGATGCAAGAGATTTCAACGAAGCCGTATCTGTTGCGCGCGCTTTACGAGTGGTGCACCGATAACGGATACACGCCGCATATCGCGGTGAGGGTCGACCAGTCGACGCGCGTGCCGCGCCAGTTCGTGCGTGACGGCGAGATCGTGCTCAACATCAGCTTCGAGGCCACGAGCCAGTTGCAGATGGGTAACGAGTGGATCGAGTTCACCGCCCGGTTTTCCGGGAAGGCGCACAAGATCGAGATTCCGGTGGCCAACGTGCTCGCGATCTATGCGCGGGAAAACGGGCAGGGGATGGCGTTCCAGGTCGATGCGGTGGCGGGTGAGGGCGAGGATTCGGGCGTGGCCGAAGACGAGGGCATGCCGAGCGACGATGCTGCGTCGCCGTTGACGCCGGTCGCTGAAAGCGGGGCGAACGAGGAGCCGTCCGAAGGCGCCGACGAGCCGCCGAACACCGACGGCGACGGCTCGAAAGGCGGTAGCAGACCTCGCCTCAAGATCGTGAAATGAGGTAGAATCGCGGGCTTACGCCGGCTTAGCTCATCTGGTAGAGCAGTTGATTTGTAATCATCAGGTGGCGGGTTCGAGTCCTGCAGCCGGCACCAAACACTAGTTTCAAGTAGTACCCGGAAGTCCCAAAACCCGCGTCCAGTCTAGCGCTGACGCGGGTTTTTTGTTTCAGGACGTCCCGTGAGAGGCCGGGGCATCCCCAAAATTTGGGGGTAAGATTCGGGGTATGACTTCCGGGATTTGGGGGTATGCCGTACCCCCGACGAACAATGAAAACCAAACCTCTTACCGACGCCAAGTGTCGCAACGCTAGATTCGATGAGGCCGGGGGAAACAAACTCTTCGACGGCGGTGGCCTGTATCTCGATCTGCGCTCCAGTGGTTCGAAGAAATGGCGGCTCAAATACCGGTTCAATGGCAAAGAAAACCTGCTGACGTTCGGCGACTATCCCGCGACGTCGCTCGCCGATGCTCGGTCGAGGCGTGACGAAGCGAAGCGGCTGTTAGCGGAAGGGAAGAACCCTGCGTTCGAGCGTGACGTCGAGAAGCAGACTCGCGCCATTGCCGCACAGAACACCTTCGAGGCCGTCGCGCTGGAGTGGTACGAGGCGCAGCAAGCGACATGGAGCGCTTCGCACGCGAACCGAGTCAAGAAACAGCTCGATCGCGAGGTGTTTCCCCTGATCGGCCAGCGCCCGATTTCTTCGATCGGCGCCCCGGATTTGCTCGCGGTCATTCGACGAATCGAAGGACGAGAGGCGTTCGAGACGGCGCGCAAGACGTTGCAGACATGCGGCCAAGTCTTTCGCTATGCCGTTGCAACGAGCCGTGCCGAGCGAGATCCGTCGCCGGACCTGCGAGGCGCATTGAAGGCGGTGCCCGTCAAGCATATGGCGCGAGTCGGCGAAAGCGAGCTGCCGGAGTTGCTTCGCTCGATCGCTTCCTATGAAGGCGAGCCCGAGACCCGGCTCGCTTTGCGATTCCTGGCATTGACGTTCGTTCGCACCATCGAGCTGCGGCAGGCCGAGTGGACGGAGATCGACTTGGAGCGCCGAGAGTGGCGCATTCCGGCCGAGAAGATGAAGATGCGCCGCGTGCATATCGTGCCGCTCGCCGAGCAGACGATCGCGCTGCTTTCCGAGCTACGCGCGCTGACGGGCCACCGTCGCTGGCTGTTCCCGAACAGCCGCAGACCGTTGCAGCAGATGAGCGAGAACACGATCCTGTACGCGCTATACCGGATGGGCTATCGCAGTCGCATGACCGGGCACGGATTCCGTGGTCTTGCCTCAACGATCTTGAACGAGAAGGGCTTCAATTCCGACTGGATCGAGCGTCAGCTCGCGCACTCCGAACAGGACGGTGTGCGGGCGGCATACAACCACGCCGAGTATCTGTCCGAGCGCCATCGCATGATGCAGTGGTGGGCGGACTATCTCGACAAACAGGGTGGGGCGAAGATCATCCCGATCGCGGCGGCAAGATAGACCCGTGCTGCCACGCGTATGACCCCCTTGCGGCGCGCCTCCCACCGATTTTTCAGAGTTGGCACCGCACTGTCGGTCCCCTGCACGTTGGTATGAATATGACCCCCCTTAGGCGGGCCGGAAGTAGGAAAAACACGCGGGTGTGAGCCCCCGCGTCTTTGCCCTAGACGCAGGGTCCCCCGCTTTCCCGCCACCCCGACACTTGCGACCGGCGCAACAATGCCCGATCGGGGCGCGTCGCGGACACCCCCTCGAAAACACGTCATCGACGCCCTTCGAATCCCGGAGAGCCGCGCCCCGTCTGGCTTCGCGGTCGACGCAGACGGTCGACGCCTGTCCGCTCAGTGCAAAACGAGTTGGAGATTTGGAGATAAACGCCCGAATCGGCCGCAAAGCCTTATGGGGTAAGGCTTCGTGTGTCTCCAAACGATTTGGAGAACGCTGGAGATACTGGAGATAAACCGGGCTGGATTGTTACATCCCCAGCAAGAGTCGAGGCAACCGCCGACCCGGTTCCATCTGGAGCGTATCGCTCAAAGTAACTTTGACGCACGGGCCAAAAGTGCCGCGCAAAGGGATGCCCGCCACCGCCCTCCCGGACGGCGGCGGTGCAGCTTAGATTTCGAGTGAGAAGATGGACGGCAGGACGCGATAGACCATGAGGCGCTTTGTCATGCCGGGGATATGTTCTTGTCGATACGGACGCCCATCGCTACGCAGCATCAGCACACCCCGCTTCATCAAAGCCTTCTCGACGATCCTATGGTCGTAACCGGCGCATACTTCCTTGCGAAACACGGTTAACTCGATCAGGTATTCCGTCTCGACGCTTTCCGCGTCTTCGGCGCTCATCTTCTCGCCGAACTCAGCGTAATACGCTTGATCCGACTCGATGGCGATGCTGCTCTTATCGTGTTTCACGAGTCGCTTCCAGCCCGCACGGTGCGGCGCGTTCGGTCGATGGTCGTCCTGCGCCCGGTTCATCCAAACGAAACGGTTGTCGCCGTGCGCGACGAGGAAGTGCAGCACCTGCCGCACCGCATCCGCCTCGTCGGAATTACCCGTGCCGCCGCGCAGTTCGAGCCAGCCTTCGAAGCAGCGACGCGCGGCCTCGACCGCTTCGCCCTGCGGCCAGCCCGTTAGCCCGTGCGCCGTCGCCAGCTCGCCGGCCACCGCGACGAGGCAGAACCGCTTGGCGACGCGCGCGACCTGCGAATGCGAGCCGTCCGGCACCCATTGCCCGACCAGCTCATCGACGCGCATGCGCAGATGCTCGGCCAGCTCGTCGGCCTGCGACGACGCCCATTCGATAAACGCGGGGCCGGCCGTGCCGTAGTGCCGGCCGGCGTGCCGCTCTAGATGCTTGATCAGCGCGGCCGGCGTCGGGAAGCCGTGCAGGTTTTCTACGACGCCCATTTCGCCAACCTCGGCGGGAATCGCGGGCAAGCGCACCTCGATACCGCCTTTCATCGGCTTGTTGCCTTCGGCCATCAGCGCGGACACGCTCTTTTCGCCGTTCGACAGGAACAGCAGCCGCCACGTGAGAACCGGCTTTGCCGAGCCGCTACGCGACGCACGGGCCTTGCCCGACTCGTTCGCAAGCATGTAGATCACATCGCCAACCAAGCGCGGCTCGACCTGTCCGATTTCGTCGAGGATCAGCAGCGCGTCGCTATGCTGCGTGGCGACCGCTTCGAGCGCGTTGTCGGTCGCCTTCCAGCTCCGCACATAGTCCGGCGAGCCGAACACGGACGCGGCGATGACGCCGCCCGTCGACTTGCCCTTGGACGTCGTGCCGAGCAGGTGGAAGCCGCCCGACTGAAGCCCGGAGAAGTGCAGCAACGGACCAGCGAAGGCGGTAGCGACGCAGAACAGCAGCCGGCTATTGCCGACGCAGTAGGCTGCGACCTCGCGTTGCCAGTCGTCCAGCGTGCCACGCTCCTTGAACTGGCTCTGGATCGGCGTGTCGGCCTGATAGATCAGCGCCTCTTTGCCGGTGCCGATGACGCGATCGGGCAGCACGAACGCGCCGTGATGCCAGCCGACGCGCGGCACGCAGCGCACGCGCTCGTCCGGCTGCGCCATCTGCACATAGTTCGCGATCTGCGTGCGGGCGATCTGCGTCACTCCAAGCTTTACGCCCATATCGAGCAGCATGCGGCGCAGCTCCGTGCCGTCGCCGGCAAAGAGGCCGGCCGGCACCGCCCACCGTTTCAGGATGCCGTCGCGATCGGTGAATTCGAGCAGGTAGCCCCACTCGCTGTTCATCTCGTTGCGCGTCTCCGCAATCACGTCGATACGCGTGCTGACCCAATGCGGCGGGAGCGGGTCGCCCTGATTGTTGAAGCCGTGAAACCACACGCCCTTGTCGTCGACGACGAACCGCGACTTGCCGTCCTGCGCGCGGGCCGTTTTCGGGCGCTTGGCGGGCTTCGCGGCGGGCAGTGCAGCCTTGTCCTTGCCGGGATCCGCCGAGCCGGCTGGAGCGAGCGCAGCGTGCACGGCGGCGGCCACCGCATCGGGGCCGAGGTGCGTAGCCAGGTCGTTGAAGTCGGTGCCGGCCGCCGGGCGATTCGGACCGAAGTCGGGCACCGCGACGATGCCGGCGACGGCCTCGGCCGCCGCGCGGGCCTTCGTCACGCCCGGATTGCCCTTCGTCGTGTGGTCGTCATCGGCGCAAACGACGATCCGGGCGTCCGGATACTGGCCGCGCAGCGCCGTCGCGACCGCGTGCAGGTTGCCGGCGTCGAACGCAACGGCGGCCGGATAGCCGGTCGCGGCCGCGAGCGTCGCG
Organism: Burkholderia sp. B10; assembly: GCF_004368385.1. Classification (NCBI taxonomy): domain Bacteria; kingdom Pseudomonadati; phylum Pseudomonadota; class Betaproteobacteria; order Burkholderiales; family Burkholderiaceae; genus Burkholderia; species Burkholderia sp. B10. The sequence goes on from NZ_PQMX01000008.1 coordinate 107,326, forward strand.
CACGTGGCGTAACCCTCGCCAATCAGTACCGTCGACGGCGCGGAAGATAGCGTGCCGCCGATCAGCGAGAAGCAGCCCGCCTTGCGGCCGTTCGGCAGATAGCGTTTCTGGCCGTCCGTCAGGACGAACTCCAGCGTCCACAGCTTCCCGTCCGCGTCACGGGCTGGGATGACGAGTGCGCCGTCGCACGCGGCCGTGCCGATGCACAAGCCGCCGCGATAGACGCGCAGCGCGTCGACCGGGATGCGCTTGCGAACGAGATAGGGGTGATCGGCCGGCGCTGGCTCGGCCGCCGACCAGATCGATTCGGCGAGCGCCGACGCGGCTTGCTGCTTCTCGGTCAGTTCGGCCAGCTCGGCCGCTTCGCGGGCCGCGCGCTCGGCCTTCTGCCGCTCACGCTCCGCTGGATCGACCGGCTTCGCCCGATGCGCACGCGGATCGAAACCGCCTTGTTTGGCGAGGTGAAACAGCGTGTTGATGGTGATCTTGCCGCCCTTGAACGACTTCCACACATCGCGCGTGTCCTTGCCTTTGTAGTTCTGCGCGCCTTGGCTCCATTCGTTCCAGAGAGCGAAGCCCTCTTCGCCAAACTCGGCCTTAAGCGCCATCCCCACCTGACTCCACGTGTCGCGGTCGTCGGGCGGAACATAGCCGAGCGCGACTCTCGCCCGCTCGAATTCGGACATGGGTGCGTTACTCATAGGTTTCCACTGGACGCGCGTCGGTCGGCTTCCGATTAGTAGTCCATATCGGGTAAGCAGCTACCCGACGCGCGAAGAATTGAATGATGCGGCGATGCCTAGCGGCGAAGCGTCAACCGGCTGCGCGAGGCACCGACAGAACTGCTCCGCCGGCCGTGACGTCGTTGCTGTAGACGTAGCGGCCGAGCCGCGACTCGCCAAGGGCGTCGTTGGCCGCCTCCAGCGCCGCGCCGATCGACGGCAGGGACGCGCGGAACAGGCTCAGCACAAGCCAGTAGTCGTCATCGGACATAGCCTTGTCGGCCGCCCAATGCAGGCTGTCCAGCAGTTCCATGGCGTCACTGATCCGCGTGCCGATGCGGTTACGGTCAGGACGGTTCACCTCGGCCACAAAGTGCGACGCGAACGGTTGCACGGCATTCTTGTTCGTCTTTGCCATGACCGCCCCTCAGTGCGTCGTGCGCGGTTCGCGCGTGACAAGGCCGAGCGCAGCAAACAGGTGCTGCTGCACGCGCCCCATCAGGCCGGCCGCGAACGCCTGACGGCTGATCGTCACGCGGTGCGCGTCGACGTCGCCTGCGTCCTGCATGGCAGCTTCCATGCCGCGTGCGAACGCAGCGGCTTGATGCGCCGCGTAGTCGTGCAGCCGCACGTCGCCTTTCAGGTCGAGCCATGCGTCGGCGCAGATCGCGCCAAGGTCGACAGCGAATTGCAGCTCGATCGGTGCGCCGGTATCCAGCGGCGGTGCGTTGTCGAATCCGTCGACAACCGCGGTTCGGATGCGCTGGTCAGTCATGACACACCTCCGGTTGCGCGGTGCGGCGCATTTCGGCCGAATACCGGCTCGCGACGCTCTGCCCCATGTCGACGAGCGCTCGCTCGTAGGTGCCCTCCGCAAGATGCGAACGGACAGCATCGAACAGGGCTTCGAGCTGGGCGAACTGATGGGCCGCACACATGGCGATCATCGTGACTTCGTTCGGCAGGCGATATTTAGACATGGCGCACCTCCAGAATCGACGCGAGGAGTTGCCCGACATCGATCGCACAATCCAGCTCCGCTTCGCCGCGAATCGGCGTGAGGTTCCAGTCGTAGACGGCCGCGTGCGTGAATTCGCCGAACCGCCGGTCGTAGGCGCTGCGCCCCGAGACGGGGCCGCCCAAGATCCGCACGCGCCAATCGTGATCGGGCGTCGGGCGAGCTGATGCCACCTCGACCAGCATGCCGATGCGTGAACGCGCATCGCATTGCGTGACGATCGCCAGATCGCCAATCTTGCAGCGCAGGTCAGCCATGACGCACCTCCGCACGGACGAGCGCGGCGATGGCCGCCAATGCTGCGCCGGTTGCATCGAGCGCGTCCTGATACGTGTTGGCGGTTGCCGCGTCGCGCAGAGCTGCGCGGACAATGGATTGAATGAGGTGGGATTGCTGCCCGGTACGGGCGTGCGACGACTGGCGCATTGGGTGCGACCTCCTTTTGCTGAGTTCGGAACCCGGCCCCCAACGCCAATTGGGGTGGCCGAGCACATGACGGAGTTGGCGTACCGGCGCAAAAGGAAACCGGCGTGCCCGAAGGCACCCCCGCCAAGGCCCGACCATTGAAGGCGCTTAGCGTGCGGACGTAAAAAAACCGCGCTGCGGCGGTTGTCCGCCTTTTGCATGTTCCGGACGCCAATCCGGGTCGCTGTTGTCTCAACGACGTGCACAGGATACTGCGCACCGCCGCGATGTGCAAATCGGGGAGGGACGGGCCAGCGGCGGCCGCATGAGGCGGCCGACTCGCCGCACCCTTCACCACGGCAAAGTAACTTTGGCGAGACGTCATGCCGGGGCCTTCGGATCAAGCATGAAAACCGCGTGCTTGAGGAGTTCGACAGCACGCTTGGCACGCGACGGCATGCGTTCGGCATCGCGTTCGAACACCGTGGCCGCCGCCGCGATCCAGCAAGCGGCCTCGCGACGGGCTTCGTCAACGCTTTGCCCAAGCGCTTTGGCGAACCGCTCGCGCTGACGCGTCAATTCACTTTTGTAGAAAGCAGCGTCGGCTCGCTTTTTCTCGTCGCGTGCTACTGCGCGTGCGTTCGATGTGTCGTTCGTCATTGTGGTTGGCCCCGATTCGCACGCGCAGCGAGCCATGCCTCGATGTCGCGCTCGAGCCAGCCAACAGCGCGCACGCCAAGCGGAATGGGCCGAGGAAACGTTCCGGCCTGAATTTGCCTATAGATCTCGCTTTTGCTTAATCCGATGCGTTCGGTAAGTGGACGCAGGCGAACAACTCGATTTGTAGTGAGGGAAGGGTGCGGGTTTTGTATTTCCATTTGCGCTCCGGTGAAATGGAACCGCGCGGGACTGCACGGCACGAGAGTAGTGTCGTCATTTCCACGACAGCGCAAACGTCAGGTTTGAGGAAGCTATATTTATAGGGCTGAGGTTTCTACCTTGACACCGGTGCTCCTCTCATGATCGGTAACACTCGATAGTCGTGCTCTATATATCGGCGAGCCGCGTCGAGCGCGTTTCTTGCATCTTGCACATAGTCGACGTCGTCGACGTCCAGTTTTTCGTTCATGAACTGATCTGCCAATTCGTTTAGTGCCTGTGCTTCGGATAACCCGAGGTCTTTCATTGCGCGAAACCCGTCGAATGCACGCAGATATCGAGGCAACAAATTCCATCGAGGTCTAGCAGCTTTCCGCGCAGCAGGGAGTTTGGATTGCTGGAATTCCAGCACGGATTTCACTTGCTCTAGCTGCCGAGAAATTGGCATAGAGGCATCAAAAATCACCCTGTACTCAGTGTCGCGCAACGGTCGGTCAAAGTATCGTGACGAGTCTACGGGGCCACTAATGAACCCGCATGGTGCGTCGAATTCCATGTTCACAAATTGTTGGGTTCCATCGTCGAGAGTTAGCGGCCAGCCCCACACCCAAGACGGCGGGTACCAATAGTCAATACCCCAGTCCATGAGGAATTTCGAATGCGCGTCGAAGTCGGGGTGAGATGCAAGGCGCTGCTCGCGAGGAATGCGTGCTAACCGGTTACAGAAATCGGCCTGCTGCTTGATGAACTTTTCATTCCGACGCAGGAATTCCCACGCCCACCTGTCGCCGCTGACGGATGGTGGTGGGTACGCGGCTGGGTTACGCCAATCGGGAATTCGAAACCAACTCCGAACGCGACGCCGCGCATGAATAGAACCAAGTCGCCTACCATTAAAGACAAACAATGCGTGCTCTCCATACGCCCTTCAGACCCGAAGCCGAGTCAGCCGGAGAAGGTGTCCGGCTTTCGGGCGATCGCCCTAGGCCCGGCGGGCGGTATTTTCTCACGGGTCAACTTGGTTTGATCTTGACGTATTTGGAGCCCGTTACATCCATATGGCTTGTGCAACCGTATTCTTGATGCGGAAAAAGAACTTGGTGCCAATGCCCGACAGTTTTCGAAGGTCCTCGTCTGGCGCGGTGGCCAAATCTGCAATGGTTACTATGCCTGCATCGCGAAGCGTTCTGATTTTCTGCTCGGTCAATCCATAGGGATATACGTTTCTATTTCCAAGTACTTCTATGCCGAGCGCGAGGACAGCCAGGTTGCGCGACAGGTCTGGCTCGGGAACAGAAACATTGAGTACATCATTGGCGGAGTAAATCTCCGCCGGCTCGTCCGTGGCGGCTGACCAGTCGAGAAACAAATCTTGCGTTATCCGGCGCTGCGGTACGTGGTCGAGGAGCGTGCAGAGGTTGGATGCATACCGCCCACCTCGTCCACCGGATTTCAGAGCTCTAGACGCTTCGCGCCGAGAGATGAATCCCACGTATTCAAGAATTTCGAGTACCTTAACGAGGCGATGCTGATGGTCTTTGTGTAATAGCACCGATGTTGCACGTTTTTCCGCAAGATGCTTGAACAATCGCTCGGCAACGTCCTGCGCTGGATCCAGGAGCGGTTCATAAATTCCAAGCTTTGGCTTCAATTCGTCAAGCAGCGGCCAGTAGTAGTCTGCTCCGAGTTTAACGAAGGAGGAAGTCAATTCATTTAACCCGATAGTCTCGTGCTCGCTCAAAATATTGCAGGTGAAGATGAACGCTCGGGCATTTCCAAGTACTGCGCGACCAAGAAATCTGAAAATTCGTTCCTCGTCCACGAGTACGGATTTCGTAAATCTGCTTTCTAATCCGGTGTATCTTGCGGCGATCACTTCTCGAAAGAATTCCGAAAAGGCCGGGGTGCGTTCGTCTCTGGCTAAGTCGATAACGGTCGCATCGTTGTAGACGTCGAAACGCGTTCCAAACTTAGTTACTCCAGGATAGATTGCTGCTTTGCATGAAACTCCGTTCCCGGAAAGAGTGCGGAATAATCCAAAGAAATCTCCAAGATCTGTTTCACGGCCGATGTGAGCTGCATCGTCGAACATTAAAATTAGCCGCTTGTTTATCTTGGAAGCCAACCCAACGAGAGCGGATCTTATGTCTTCCGGTCCAATTCCTGACGCTAGTTGTTCGGCTGATCCAGTGCTGCTCAGAGCCTCGTTTACCGCTTCAACAAGGAGGCGCGTAAAGAATTGTTGATAGTCATTGCCGGTCGACTGCAACAACGGAAGATGGCGCAGGCTGAGATAGACTGGCAAGGCCGTAGGCAACGAAATCCGGGCGCGACGCGTCGCTTCGATGAGAAGTGCGCTCTTGCCGCTACCGCGACCACCACGTAGCAGAACGGGGCCGTGTGCCATTAGACTTTTGATGATCCTGTCTTCGTATTCCGTGAAGCGATGGAGACGAACGAAATCCGTCTCTTCACAGTCTTCTGCGGCGAGGACCAAACCGTCGTCATTCATTTCCAAAAACCCCCAATTCTATTTGCGAAGTCGATCGCCTTTTGCTCACTCCATCGGTATAGGAAGTGATCGCTAAAATGGCTTAGCAGCGCAAAGCACGTTAATCGTTGGGCAACAGTGTGAAAGTCGCTCTCAATTGATACGGCATCGAAGGCCGCGGCCGGATTGGACAGTAGTTCACTATGGACGCCCTTTGAGAATTTTGAGAAGAGTCCCTCTAGGCTGCTGCGAAGTTCGGCGCAAAATCGCTCCGGCTGCTTATTCGATAGGTCGGAAATCCAGTCGTGAACAACGCCAAATTTCGCAATGGCGTCACTTAATCTATCGAATGCGGGAATCCAAATTAGCTCGTTTGTCCATGGACCTAACAGAGAGCGACATCCATTCTCCCTCGTGTTTATGGACCACATTTGTGTTCCGGGCTTTTCGGGTGAAATGATATCGCCGGTCCACTGGATTCCGGATTTACTTCGTGCTTCGAACTCGTAATAGGACGCTTCCTGATGTCGCTTTGCTGCAAGAACCCTAAAGGGGTCCAAGCGCGCCAAAAGAGCGGTACACGCCGTTTCAAGATACGCTCGCCCCAGGTAAGGGCCATACAGAGGGATCGAATGAGCGTTCTCTTGCTTTCCTCGCAAAGTACGCGAGGCAATTTCCATGCGCAACAGTCGCAAGCGCAGGTCTCTCAAAACGCCTTGCAATTCGCTATCGGCGCTTGCAAGGTCCCCGACGACAATCCTGTTTAACATTTTCGAGCTTCCGAGTCTCGTTATGAGCATTGGCATCGCCGATCGTGTGACGACCCGGACCAGGCGAAGCCAGGGAAGTATAGCCGGTTCAACAGCCACGCCAGATAGACGACATACGGAACGCTGTTGGAAAGAGCTCATCGGAATGCACGGAGCCATGCGTCAAGCGATATGCCCTGGCTCATAGTCGGCAACAGTGTCCAAAACCGATCCTTTGCGGACAGGGGCATTTTGCCCTGTCCGTAAATAAGGGTTGAAATGTTTTGGACATTGCCTTACATTCGGACATCTATTTCGTACAGATTGAGTGCCCGATATGTCCCGAACCTTTGCCTATGCCCGTGTCAGTACGTCCGACCAGACCACCGCGAACCAGTTACGAGAGATCGAGGCGGCCGGCTTCTCGGTCGACAAGCGCCGCGTTGTGTCGGAAAGCATTTCGGGAAGCGTAAGCGCCGATCAGCGGCCGGGGTTTGCGCAGTTGCTCGTCAAGATGGAAGAAGGCGACGTGTTGATCGTGACGAAGCTCGACCGACTCGGCCGCAATGCGATGGACGTGCGGGCCACGGTCGAGGGATTGGCCGAACGCGGTATCCGGGTTCATTGTCTCGCCCTGGGCGGCGTCGATCTGACTAGCGCGGCCGGCCGGATGACGATGCAGGTGTTGAACGCGGTGGCCGAATTCGAGCGGGATCTGTTGATTGAGCGCACACGCGCTGGTATCGCTCGCGCGAAGGCGGAAGGCAAGGCGATGGGGCGGCCGTCCGCACTCTCGGACGAGCAGCGGGCGGACGTGCTGCGCGAGTTGGACGCGGGGGCAAGCGTGGCCGCGCTTGCTCGGCGATTTGGCACGAGCCGCCAGACGATCATGCGGGTGCGCGACGCAGTCTAAGCGGCGCGCGCCGTTCAACTCACGCCCTGCTAGAGCCCGGCTCAGCGGACCAAGCAGACAGTGTCAGGTTGTCTGGCTCAGTTCGGCCAGTTTGAGACATTCCACACCCCTGCTAGGATTGTCAACAATCGTGTATTGACGTAGCGCCGCACTACGTCACGCGACAAAGGTATCATCGCGTGTTATGGAAAAAATGACAAAAATCAAGGCGTTCATTGAACGCTGGCAAGGGGTAACAGCGAGCGAATTGGCGACCGCACAGTCTTTCGTGTTGGACCTGTGCGAGCTGCTCGAGGTGCCCAAGCCGCACCCTAATGCCGCGCAGGACTACATGTTCGAGCGTCCCGTTACTTTTTTGCACGGAGACGGCTCCAGGAGCGCCGGTCGCATCGATTGCTACCGGCGAGGGAATTTTGTGCTGGAAGCGAAGAAGCTGAAGGCTGGTACACATACTAAGGGGTTTGACGATGGCCTCTTGCGCGCCCGTAGTCAGGGTGAGGCCTATGCGAGGGCTTTGCCGCTCGCTGACGGACGACCGCCATTCGTGCTGGTTGTGGATGTTGGCACCGTAATAGAGGTGTATGCGGAATTCAGTCGCACGGGCGGGACGTACATCCCGTTTCCCGACCCTCGCAGCCACCGTATTATGCTCGCCGATTTGACCGACCCGGCCAAACTGGAGCGTTTGCGCCTGATTTGGACGAACCCGGACGCGCTTGACCCGGCCCGTATCAGCGCCAAAGTGACGCGTGAAGTCTCGGAACGCTTGGCATCGCTGGCGCGGTCGCTGGAACAGGCCGGGCACGCATCGCACGACGTTGCAGCCTACCTATCTCGCTGTTTGTTCAGCATGTTTGCCGAGGACGTCGGGTTGTTGCCCGAAGGCTCATTTCATGAGTTGTTAAAGCGGCATCGTGATGACCCCGCCACCCTCCAGCAAATGCTGCGCATCCTTTGGGCCGACATGGACAAGGGTGGCTTCTCCGCGGCCCTAGTTCGGCAGGTCTTGCGGTTCAACGGCAAGCTCTTTAAGGGAGCCACTTCCGACGTCTACAGCCTGCGCTTGTCAAGCGAGCAAGTGGACCTGCTCATTCTCGCGGCGCGAGCTAACTGGCGTGAGGTGGAGCCCGCCATTTTCGGCACGTTGCTGGAACGGGCGCTTGACCCGGACGAGCGGCACGCGCTCGGCGCCCATTACACGCCGCGCTCATATGTCGAGCGCCTCGTGTTGCCGACGGTGGTTGAGCCCCTACGAGCTGAATGGGCCGATGCGCAGGCCGCGGCTTTGTTGTTGGCGCATGAGGCTGCTGAGCTCGAAACGCGCCCTCCTGAAGTGAAAACGAAAAAGGATTTCGCCGCGCTCGATCGTCACAGCGCTGCCGTGCGAGCCAAGTGGCGGGATGCTCAGCAGCAGGTAAAAGATTTCCTGCACCGGCTATGCACGTTACGTGTGCTTGACCCTGCGTGCGGTAGCGGCAACTTTCTCTACGTGGCGCTGGAACATCTGAAGCGCCTGGAGGGCGAGGTCCTCAACCAGCTTGCAGCACTTGGTGACACGCAGACCGCTCTCGACCTTGGGCGCGAGACCGTCACACTGCAGCAGTTGCTGGGCATCGAAGTGAACGAACGCGCGGCGACCCTTGCCGAACTCGTGCTGTGGATTGGTTACCTTCAATGGCATATCCGGACCAACGGCAACAGCGCCGTCGCTGAGCCTGTGGTGCACGATTACGGCAACATCGAACATCGCGATGCCGTCCTGGCGTACGAACGACGCGAGCATATCCTCGATGCTAAGGGACACGTGATGACACGCTGGGATGGCGAGACCATGAAGTCTCATCCCGCGACGGGTCAGCAAATTCCGGACGAGTCGGCTCAGCTCGCTCAGTGGCGTTACGTGAATCCACGCCAATCACCTCCATGGCCAACTGCAAATTTCATCGTCGGTAATCCCCCTTACATCGGCAACAAGCGCATGCGCCTTCTGTTGGGCGATGGCTATGTCGATGCTCTTCGTGCGGCGTGGCCTGAAGTACCTGAAAGTGCAGATTTCGTGATGTACTGGTGGCAGCGTGCGGCAGAGGCTGTACGCAACGGAGAAGCTGAACGATTTGGCTTTATCACGACCAACAGCCTCACAATGATTTTCAATCGGCGGGTCGTCGAGTTTCACCAGTCGGCTACCCCGCCACTTAGCTTAGTTTTTGCCATACCTGACCACCCTTGGGTCGACAGTTCTGACGGTGCGGATGTGCGAATTGCCATGTCTGTCGGGGTTTCGGGAGCTGTTGAAGGGCGGCTTCTTACCGTCACCGAAGAGGTCGAGGCCGAAAATGGCGAAGTTGCAGTGCAACTGTCATCCCGGCAGGGCATGATTCACCCGGACCTGAAGGTCGGAGCCAACCTTACCAGCACAGCAAAACTGCGCTCGAATGCTGGCTTGAGTTCCATGGGCATGATGAGGGCTGGCAACGGGTTCATCGTGAAAAGTGAATCTGAGGTGCGCAACTTGGGCCTCGGAGAGACCCCTTTACTCAATGAGCGGATCCGGCCGTTTTGCAGCGGGAAAGACCTGACAAACCGCCCACGTGGATTCTGGCTGATTGACCTTTACGGATTGAGTGAGGAGGAAGTGCGAGCGCAGTTTCCACGCGTTTACCAATGGGTGCTTGAGCGCGTGAAACCGGAGCGCGATGTTAATCGACGGGCCCGGTTGCGTAACCAATGGTGGACCTTCGGCGAGCCCCGGCAAGGACTGCGTGCCGCACTTACGGGATTGCCGCGCTACATTGCTACGGTCGAAACGGCCAAGCACCGCCTGTTCGTTTTTCTCGACGCTTCTGTGCTCCCGGACCATAAGCTGGTTGTCATTGCCAGCGACGATGCATTTCACCTCGGTGTCTTATCCAGTGCTGCACACGTCCATTGGGCGCTCGCAGCTGGGGGCCGGTTGGGCGTTGGGAACGACCCCGTCTACAGCAAGTCCCGCTGCTTTGATCCGTTCCCTTTTCCCAGCACAGATACTGGCTTAACTGTCGAACTGGCGGACCGAATTCGTCAACTTGGCGAGAGCATTGACGCGCACCGAAAGCGTCAGCAGGCGGACCACGCTGATTTGAAGCTCACTCCTCTCTACAACGTTGTGGAGAAGTTACGTAGCGGTGAAGCATTGACCCCTAAAGAGAAGTCAACAAATGAAGCGGGGTTGGCTGGCGTCCTCAAGAGTCTTCATGATCAGCTGGATGCCGCTGTCCTCCAAGCCTATGGCTGGGCTGACCTGCATCTCCCTGCCGATGTCGATACGCTTCTGGATCGACTTGTTGCACTCAATGCCAAGCGCGCTGCAGAGGAAACGGCTGGTGCGGTTCGCTGGCTGAGGCCTGAGTTCCAGCAAGCGCAGGCCTTAGGCGAACAGGTGGCCCTTGAGGTCGAAACTGAAAGCGATCTTGACGAAGAGGCGGAGGGATTGCCCGTTAGCGCTGGGGCCGTGACTACGCGTCCGTGGCCCTCTAGCCTGACTGAGCAAATTAAGGCCGTCGCCGAAGTGCTGGCGCAATCGGGCGCGGGCCTCGATCGAGACGCGGTGGCTGCACGCTTTAGCGGCCGCGGTCGATGGCGCGAGCGCCTTCCGACGTTGCTGGAGACATTGGCGGTACTCGGTCGCGCTCGGGTGAGCGCTGATGGGAGGTGGACAGATGCCGGCCGTTGACGGGAGCCTACGATGACCCACCTGGCAAGTTTCACCTCTGTCGCAAGGCATATTCGATGACGATTGCACTGTCACTCGTACCCGCTTCCATAATGTCTGCCGGTGGTGAATTCGATCTAGCCTATCACGTCGGAGTGTCCGTTCTGGAGTGAGTTGGAGGGCGGCTGTGGGTCGGCAACCGTCGGCCACATCCGTCGGTTGGCGGCCAGGAACAGCCACTCGACGTCGCCCGCTGAATCGTTTCAATCTTGCCTTCTGCGGCCACGCAAAGGCATCATCCGATAAATCCCGCAACAGCTCCGAAGGGCAGATCATGTTTAACTGCAAAGCTAAACGAGCCCAAGCCGAAGTCGACGTCAACGCAATGATCGAACTGGACGATGTTTTGCGGAGCGTCATCGCCATACTGAAATCGGCGCCTGAGGGCTCAACCATTTCGCAGGTCCGCATCACGTTTCATCAAGATTCGTCATCAGGTTCCATGACGATGAATCCAATCTCTTTCGAGCGCGGTGGCAGCCCCTCGGCTGCGGCGGAGGCTGATTGGAACAAGCTGGATCAGGTCGTCATCAGCAAGATCAAGCATACGAACCTGGGAGCGGCGGTGAGGATTTATACGAAAAAATACTCTCGCCTCCGCGAGCACGACGAGATATTGATTACCGCCACGAAAGTTACCCATATCTATCGGCACGTATCCATTCCGATCTAGGGCCGTGAACGGCCGTCTTGGGGAAACCCGACTGGCCGCTGCGGGTCGGCTACGGCCGACCGCGTCGGGCGGCAGTCGGCCACTAGCTGACATTTGGCGTCTGAAGTCGAAAATGCTGGCTTCTCGGCTATCTCCGGCCGCTCCTGATATGAGACCCTCCCGGACAAGCGCACGTCTGCTGCCGAGCAAGCGAGCAGACTATTTCCCGACCGACAGATCCGGGAGAGACAGGAAACGAGGGCATTCACCCCCAAGGAAGAGGCCGACTATCAAACTCAAACTCGACTACGTTAGCGCGTCGTTGCGAATACCCATCACGTAACGAGCATTGCGCGCCACGGACGGGTCTGGATCGGCGGCCAGCCGGGCAAGCAGGGCCGACGCCGTGCCATTGAATTCGGCGAGCGCCTGACAAATACGTACACGGGTCTGGACATCGGCTTGACCGTCTGAGATCGCTGCTTCAAAGCGCTCCACAATTTGCTTTGCGATCGCAGGGTCTTCCGCCAAATCGGCTAACGCATCGGCCGCCTCGACATCGTGAGTCCCGCCAAGAACCTGCTCGATCAGCAGGGGAATGGCGTCGCGTATCCCCCATCCGCCAAGCACCCGCGCAGCGCGATACCGCACGCGCTCCGCGGGGTCGAGGAGCGAGCCACGCAAGGTCTCCACCGCATCGGAACCTCCGAGTTTCGCCAGCGCGAGCACGGCCCGTTCGCGTACTACCGGATCGGGCTGTTGAAGCGCCGCGCCAAGTACGCTGGCACCGCTGCCTATGGTTCTTGCCAGCGCCCAGTGCAGCGCACCTGCGACATTCGGCTCTTGTTCCTGGAGCAGTGCGTGGGCGATGAGTGCTGCAAGCGGGGCATCGCTGGACGCGGCGTCAAATGCAGCACGCTGTCTCTCAGGCGCATGCGTCGAGTCCAGTCCTTTCAGCAGATGCACGACCTCAAGCACTGCGGACCAATCCTCGGGGGAGGTGGCGGACACAGCAGTCAGCCGGCAAAGCAACGCTTGCTCTGCGGCCAGCCGCTCGCGGCTGCGAACCATCAGCGCGTCAATGAGCACATCGGGGTGAGGCGCTTGTTGGCTGAGCGCCTGACGCACCTCGGCCAGCCCGAGGCCCAGCGAACGCAGGCTTTCCACTTGGAACAGGCGCAAGGCATCGGCTTGCGAATACTCGCGATATCCCGCTTCCGTACGTCCCGATGGGCTGACCAGTCCGACCGCGTCGTAGTGCCGCAGCATGCGCGCGCTGACGCCGGAACGATTGGCCAACTCGCTGATGCGCATCACTTGTCTCCGGTGTCATCTGGTTCACGCCGCCTCGTGTCTCGGCCTTGGCTCCAATCGAGCCTCGAAAATTCTAACAAACCGCCAACGGCTTCCATCACCTCGGCCAACACGTGGCTCATCACATCGATCGCCGTAAACCCGCCTATTCATCGGCGTAGGGCAACGGTGCACCTGCGCGCCACGCATCGGCTGGATCGAGCACAAACGCACTCTCCGGGTCGGCGATGAGCCTGAGGCTCGCGCAGGCATGCACGCGAACCGCCGGGTCCGTGTGTCGGGCCGCCGCCGCATCGAGCGGGGCCATGGCGTCGTCTCCAAGCATGAGTAATGCCCGGCTCAGACTCCGCTTGAGGTCCTTGTCGCCGCGGCCTAGCTCGCGAACCAGTTCGCGAGCCAAGGCGGCTCGTTGCCAGGTGGGCACCAGCCCCGCTGCGGTGCGCCACGCAGTTCGTGCCACCTCCGGATCGGGGTCATGTAGATGCCCGCTTGTGATCGCTGACCAGGTTGCCGGGTCTCCGATCTTTGAGAGCGTATGTAGCGCCTGGCTACGCGCTTGCGCCAACGGCGAGCGCAGCTCGTCAAGCAGCAATGGCAATGTCAGATCCTGCGCATGCCGGGTGAGCGCCCAGGTGAGCATGTCGCGAACGAAGAAATCCGGTTCGACACCGCAACGCTTCACCAGTAGCGTAATCTGGCCTGGATCGGGAGCTGTGCCGGCACCAAGCGCAGCCGCAAGACGGAGCGAAGCGTCTGGATGCTCGAGTGCCGTGGTCAGTGCGTGACGGGAAGTCGGGGGAAAGTGACGGGTCATGAACGCCTCCTCGCCCGACAGTGGACGCCTTGTCACTGTGACAAGGTCAAGTGTTTTCGGGCGAGGCGCGAATTGCACGCCCAGGCAGCCGTACGTGGGGCCGATCACCGCCTCCTCCGCAGGTGACGGGCGACGGGCGACCACAAACCGACGTTCCGACGTAACAATCGCAAGTCCGCTTATGGACAGTCACGCCTGTTGCATGATGCTCAAGCTTCAATCACTGCATGAGTCCGGCCGACGCTGCTGTGAGCCAATTATTTTGGCGTCTGATACATTCGGTTGGCATCCATTTCGGGGATACGTCATGAAACTTCGGACCGTGTATTTGAAGGTGAGTGATATGGAGACGTCCACTTCCTTCTGGGAGCGACTTCTCGGATATGAACCGCTGAAGCGGTCCGGCAAGTGGACTGAATTCATGATCGGCACAAACAGACTGGGCCTTTTGTTAAACGATTTTGGAGATGAGATAAAAGGTAGCAGCTCCGTCCCTGCCTTTGAGTTCGAAGAAAATGCACTTCACGAATTCGTGAATCGGGCAACAGAAAACGGGGCCTCCATCGTGATGGACGGATTGAAGATCGAGTCCATGAAAAGCATTGTATTGAGCAGCCCCGACGGACACGAGTTCGAGCTTTGCATGTGCCGCAACTAACCAACGGCTGTGCAGTTCATCGCATGTCCTACGAACGACCGCTTGGCGGCGACGAAGGGCCGTTGCAAGAGCCACGACGAATGTCCCTTCCGGGTCGATCACGGCCCTTGATGAGGTGACGTCCAGGCAATCTCAGACCTGATCTGCCTCCGACTGAGAGGTTAGGTCTGGACTTGCACATCTCGGTCCCCGAATCACCAATTTTGTCGCGATTATGCCGCGCTTGCTTGCGCCAATCACTGACGTGATGCGACGGTTGCAAAGTAACTTTTCATTGAACACAAGGCCAGCTTTTGCCGTCGCATCGGGGAGGGCTGCGGCACGGGAGTTTCTTTGCGCGCAGCGTTCCAGATCGCAGGGTGCTTCTCGACACGGCTGGCGTCATGCGACGTATTTGCCGGCTATCTCCAACTTTGTCTCCAAGTAAATGAGTGTTTTGGAGATACACTTGGAGATAGTTGGACCCTTGACCAGTAAGGCTTTCGGGGTGAATTGAGCATATATCTCCAAATCTCCAGAAGTTTTCTGTTCGGGCGGCCGATGATCGGCGACTTACGCCACAATTTTTCGCTCGATGGCCTCATCCGCATTGGCTCACCCGTTTGGGGGTATGTTTGGGGGTTCATGTTCCAACCGTCGATTTCATTTTCTTTTTGAATCAATGGGTTGGATATGGATTGTTGATCCTGCAGCCGCACCATATTGAACGAAGGGCCGGGAGATTGATTCTCCCGGCCCTTCGTCTTTTCTGCTTCCCCGCGCGACACACGTGATTCCGGGCGCATGCTTGCTTCGCGACCCGACGCCCGCATCCCCCGATTGCCGCCGCACATCGCTAACCGACGCCGTTGCGCTGCAGCCAGTCTCGAAGGCAGTGCTTGCATACCGATGTCCCGCTTTCGAGCAGGGCGCGGCTGCGGTCGCCCGATTCCATTCGATAGATGCCTGTAGAGAGATCGATATCCGGTCCCAGCGCACGAAGAAGGAAGGCTTCGTCGAACCAGAATCTGTTTTCTGCTTTCGTTGAGATCACGACTACATTGATTAGTCGGCCATGCGGCCCCGCGTCACGCTGATCGATCAAGCCTGCCAGGGCGGGCGATGTACGCGAACCGAACGTAATCCCGTGGATATCGCACTTGACGAGTGGACCCTCCACCGTCGCATTGTCGGCGACGACCGCCGTGTCGAACGCGCGTGACACGTGCGTTGGCGAGTCCGGTTGTTCGCCTGAACGTACGAGCAATTCATCCAGGCAAGCCGGGCAAACATGCTCGCACGCCCGGTCGAGCAACGCGAACTTTCGCAACTCGGTGACATGCGCGACGCCGTCGACATGGTTGGCGGTGACAGCATGCTCGTCCAGATCCGCGCGCGTCATCCATACGACGTGGCTGCGTTTGGGTCGATCCAGCGATACCCGCACCAATTCATCGGGCTCGAATCGTCCGCGCTCGCGAATTTGGTCGCCGATGCGTTTCGCAGCCACCGTGAATGGCCGCACGCCGTGTCTGGCGCACAACGTTTGAGACCTCCTCTGTCGTTACCTCGTCATCGACTACTTCACGCGTGGACCGACGCCATGTCGGTTGCGGAACGCCCACGCATGTCTGCCCTTCGCCGGAGCGTCGGCTCCCCCGGCGTTCAACACGTCCATCCCGTACGTCATGCAGCTGTTGTTGGACACGTCCTAGGCACCGTCTGGGTTGTCGCGAGTGGTGCGCACCATGCGCAGCGACGTGGCGGCAGCGTGTCATCGTCAGGAACGGCCGACCGAGTTCTCGCGCCCAGCAGGTGCCAACGCGTCACGCCCTCCCCAACGCGAAGAACGTGACGCATCGCCCGCCACAAGAGACGCCCTACTGCGCAACCGGCACCGTCACGTCACTACCGAACCAGTGCATCGAGATCTTCTTCAACGTGCCTTCCTTGCGCAGCGAATCCAGCGCGTCGTTGATCGCCTTCTCGAACTTCGGATTGCCCTTGTGGAACGGGATCGCCATCTCCTGCTTGCCGCCGTTCAACACCGCGCCCGAGCGCAGCGGCAGGTTCGACGTCTTGATCATGTACGGCAGCATCAGACGGTCGTCGAGCGTGGCCTCGATCCGGCCCGCGGCGAGATCACGCAGCTTTTCCGGCGCGCCCGGATACGTCTGCACTTCGATGCCCGGCACGCTGCGCGCCATCTGGTCGTAGTTCGTGCCGAGCGTCACGCCGAGCTTCTTGCCCTTGAAATCCTCGAGCGACTTGAAGTTGCGCGTGTCGTCCTTGCGCTGGATCAGCTGCGCGGCCGAGTACGTGTACGGCTCGCTGAAATCGAGCGCCTCCTTGCGCTGCGGCGTGATCGTGACCTGGTTGACGATCACGTCGAACTTGCCCGCCTGCAGCCCCGCGATGATCCCGCTCCATTCGGTCGGCACGAACTGCGTCTTCACGCCGAGCTTGCCGGCCACCGCGTTCGCCACGTCGACGTCGAAGCCCTCGAGCTGGCCCGACGTGCCGCGCGAGTTGAACGGCGGATACGTGCCTTCGAGCCCGACACGCAGCACGCCGGCCTTCTTCACCGAGTCGAGCAGATCTTCAGCGTGCGCGGCGACGGCCGTGAAGCCAAGGGCCGACGCAAGCAGCAGGCCCGACAGCAGGAACTTCGAACGTTTCATCGTGGATCTCCAGTGTTCAATGTGGTCAGAGGGCGCCGGGCATCGTCGTGCCCGAACCGGGCCGGACTACGGGCACGTAGACATTACGCGCAACCGGCCCCGACCGGAAGTCGAATTGGCCCCGATTGCAATCGATTTCAGCGAACGGAATGCGGGCGAACCGGTCGTCGACGCCATTCAGGACACGCTTAAAAGTACCCATTCGAGTCAGGGAATTTTTCCGAATCGCGCCGTAATTTGTCTGTAAAATCGCGCGAGCGAAATCGCTCAACGCGCCATCCGAGGGTGCGTCAAAAGAAGAAAAGGCCGTTGCCATGAACATGCAGAACACTGTTGCCGCATTGCGCGGCGGGTTGCTTCAGCAGGACCGGCTGTTGAAGCTCGATACGCCACTGGGTGCCAACGTGCTGACCGTGCAACGAGCGGTCGGCCGTGCGCGCATCGGCCGGGCCTATGAATTCACGCTCGACGTGCTGTCGACCGACAGCGACGTGGAGCTGAAAAAGCTGATCGCGCAACCGGTCACGCTATGGATTCAGCAAGCCGACCGCAGCTACCGGCCGGTCAACGGCTACGTGCACACGGCGCGGCGCCTGGGCGCCGACGGCGGGCTCACCACCTACCAGCTGACGTTCGCCGATTTCACCCATTTCCTGAAGTTCCGTCGCGATCAGCGCATCTGGAACGACACGACCGTCGACCAGATCATCAGCGACGTGCTGAACCAGCATCCGCAGGCGCGCGGGCATTTCCGCTTCGCGCTGTCGCAGCCGCTGCCAAGCCGCTCGTACACGCGCCAGCACGACACCGACTGGCATTTCGTGCATCGGCTGATGGAGAGCGAAGGCCTTTACACCACATGGCAGCAGGCCGACGACGGCAAGTCGCACACGCTCGTCATCACCGACAACCTGCAGGCGTTCGCGCCGCTGTCGCCGCAAACCGTGCGCTTCTATCGCGGCGGGGCAGCGAGCGATGCCGACGCGTTCACGCAATGGTCGGGCACGCGCACGCTGCAGAGCGTCACGCGCACGACACGCACGTTCGACTACAAGAACCCTTCCCAGCCGTCGAATCCGAAGGGCACGACGCTGCCGACGATGGCCGATCAGGGCGAATTGCCCGACCAGCTCGAAGTCTACGAGTACACCGGTGCGTACACGTACCTCGACCAGACCCGCGGCGACCATCTGACGAAGATCCGGATGGAGGCATGGGAGTCGCAGGCGAAGCGCTTCCACGGCGCGGGCGGCGTGCGTGCGATCGATGCGGGTCGGCGCTTCACGCTGTCGGATCATCCCGAACACGATCGCGATCCGGCCGACCAGCGCGAGTTCGCGACGATCGGCGTCGACTGGTGGATCGAGAACAACCTGCCGGTCGCGAGCAGCAGCGCGGACTTTCCGTACAGTCTGCGCGAAGCGTTGACGCAAGCTCAGGAAGGCTACGGGGCCGATCCGGCATTTCGCGTGCCGCACGACGACGGCTCGGTGGGCTTCTATCTCGTCGAAGTCGAAGCGCAGCGGGTGAGCGTGCCGTATCGCAGCCCGTTCGAGCACGAGAAGCCGAAGATGCATCTGGAGACGGCGATCGTCGTCGGCCCGCAGGGCGAGGAAGTCTATACGGACGAGTTGAACCGGATCCGCGTGCAGTTCGTGTGGGATCGCCTCAATCCGGGCAACGAGAACGCGTCGTGCTGGGTGCGCGTCGTGCAGTCGGACACGGGTGGCGGCTACGGCGGCGTGCACGTGCCGCGCATCGGCGAGGAAGTGCTGATCGACTACGTCGGCGGCGACTGCGACCGGCCGCTGGCGGTCGGGCGCGTGTACAACGGCGCGAACCAGCCGCAGTGGCATAGCGACGGCATTCTCTCCGGATACCGCTCGAAGGAATATTCGGGCAGCGGCTACAACCAGCTCGTGATGGACGATGCGACCGGGCAGAACCGCGTGCAACTGATGAGCAGCAGCGCGAACAGCCTGCTGCATCTCGGCTACATCATCGACCAGAACGGCAACACGCGCGGGTCGTATCTGGGCAGCGGCTTCGATCTGCGCTCGGACGCATACGGCGCGGTGCGGGCGAGCCGCGGCCTGTACGTGACGACCCATCCGAAGGCAGCGAACAGCCAGCCGCTCGACGTGACGGAAGCGCAGCAGCAGCTCGTGTCCGGGGAGAGCCTGATCGAGGCGCTGTCGGGCGTGAGCGAGCAGCATCAGGCCGAAAGCCTGAAGGACGCGCAGGAGGCGATGCGTGCGTTCACCGACGCGACGCAAGACCGTGCATCGGGCAACGCATCGGGCGGCCGCACGGCGGGCGGCGGCACGGGGAGCGCGAACGCGTTCAAGGAGCCGGTGATGCTGTTCGGCAGCCCGTCGGGGATCGCGATGTCGACGCAGGAGTCGCTGCACATGGTCGCGAACGATCACGTGAACGTCGCGAGCGGCCAGAGCGTGCATGTCGCGGCGGGCAAATCGCTGATCGGCAGCATCGGCCAGAAGCTGAGCCTGTTCGTGCAGAACGCGGGGATGAAGCTGTTCGCGGGCAAGGGCAAGGTGGAGATCCAGGCGCAGTCGGACAACGTCGAGGTGACCGCGCAGAAGGCGGTGAAGGTTGTATCCGCAACCGACCGGATCGAGATCGCGGCCGATCAGGGGATTCTGCTGACGAGCGGCGGGGCGTACATCCGAGTCAAGGATGGCAACGTCGAAATCCACGCACCGGGCAAGATCGATGTGAAGGGCGCGTCGCATACGTTCGCCGGACCGGCGAGCCTGGGCTATCCGTTGCCGAGCGCGCGGCCCGATCAGCCGGGCCAGCTGGAGCTGTTCCACAAGTACATGAACGGCGAGGCCGTGAAGGGCGGGCTCTTCACGGTGAAGGACGTGAATGGCACGGTGCTGAAGAAGGGCGCGCTCGACAACAGCGGCTATACCGTCGTCAGCGGCTTGCCGCCGGGCGCGGTGCGCGTCGAGTTCGGCAAGGATCCGCGCGCGTCGGACCAGCCGGCGAATTACTTCAAGCAGGCGAAGTGGCCGGCCGAGCCGGTGGCGCCTTCGCCGGAAGCCGCGCAGGCGGCGGCGAGCGGACAGCTTGCGAGCCAGTTGCAAGGCATGGCGCCGGCGGCATCCACGGCGGCGATGGGGTTCGCGAGCGGCAGCGGCGCCGGCGCCGCACTTGGCGGGCTCGCGGGCGCCGCGTTGCCGGCCGCGGCGGCTGCGGTCGGCGGAGCGGGCGTCGCGTCGGCCGTGCAGACGGCCTCCAGCCTTAGTGGCGCGGCAAAGCAGGTGGCTGCAATGGTGCAGACCGCGCGCCAGGGCGGCCTGGCTGCGCTCGCCGCGCCTGCCGCAAATGCTGCGTCGGGCGCGCTCCAGAGCGCGTTGCCCAGTGTCGCCGGAGTTGCGGGCAAGGCCGCAACGACGACGGCGACGGCGTCGGCAGCAGGCGGCATGAAGCTGCCGACGAGCGGCTTCGGCGGACCGTTGAAATCCTGAGAGGGCGGCGCGTCAGCCGTCTTGAGAAAACGAATTGAACGAACCACGACATGGCACAACAACTTCCACCCGGCGCCGAGAAGGAAGAAGCCGTCACCTGGCTCAGTGACGTTTCGGCGAAGGACGTCGCGGCGGTCGGCAACCGCTTCGACGCATGGCTGCGCCGCATCAGCGGCAATCACATCACGTTCGAGGACGTGAAGACGTTTGCCGGCGCGGTGCCGATCGTCGGCAACATCATGGCGATGGTCGATGCGCTCGGCGACATCGCCGAGATCGTCGAGAAGCGCGGCGGGCAGGTGCTCGACTACATGAGCCTCGCGATCAACCTGCTCGGCATCATTCCGATTCCGCCGACGCTCGCGCCGTTCCGGATGTCGGCGCGCCCGTTGCTCGCGCTCGTGCGTCACGAGTTGCTGGCCACGCGCAGCAATCTCGGCGCGGCGATCATCTCCGTGCTGGTCACGCACGTCAACGCGACGTGCGCGACCGAGATCGAGGATTTCCTCAACAAGCTGAAGGCGGGCCTCGTCGAACTGCTGGACGGCTGCGCATCGAAATCCGAGGAGCTCATGCTCGCGCTGGCGACGGGCATGGACCGCGCGCTGCACGGGCAACTGCTCGACGCCAACGCGAACCTGAAGCGCCAGCAGCAGCTCGCCACCAAGATGGCCGACGACCGGCCGTGGTACAGCCCGAGCCGGGTCGGCGATGGCATCCAGTTCGCATACGAAGGCACCAAGGCGCTCGGCAAGCAGGTCGTCAACAAGACGGCCGGGACGATGGCGAAGCTCGCGCCCGACGCGTGGCTCGAGCCGTTTCGCGGCGCGGTGACGTTCCTGCGGACCGAGGCGCCGAAGATCGCGACGTCGATCCGTTCGCTTGCCGGCAGCGAAGAAGGCAAGATGATGTGGCTGGTGTTGCAGCTGATCGAGGCCGTCGGGCGCGTCAAGGCACGCGCGAAGCTCCATGAGCAGACGGCCGACGTCAAGGCTGCCGGGACGAGCCAGGCAAAGAAGACGCGCGGGCAGGAAGGTCTCGAGAAGACCAGCGGCCAAGCGCCGGCCGAAGGTCCGGGCAAGAGCGCGTGCAAGGCGTGCGGCATCGGCGCGTCGCCGGCTTCGATCGATTTCGCGTTCGGCGACGAAACCTTCTCGCACGTGGATTTCGATCTGCCGGGCGCGCTGCCGCTCGTGTGGGAGCGTACGTACCGTTCGCGGCTTTCCGCGTATGACGACGGCGAGCTCGGTGCGCGATGGATCACGCCCTATACGACGCGGATCGACATCGCGGACGGTCAGTGGATCTATCGCGATGCGGAAGGACGCAGCATCGAGTATCCGGCGCTGGCGGCCGGCGCAGTGCACGACGATCTGTCGGAAAACCTGACGCTGTCGCGACTCGACGACACCTGGGTGACGATCGCCTATGGCCATGACGCGCTGCATGCGTACGAGCGTCGTGGCGACGCGTTCCGGCTGGCGATGCAGAAAGATCGCGCCGGCAACACGATCACGCTCGACTACGACGCGCTCGACCGCCTTGCGCGGCTGATCGACGCGAGCGGCAACGTGCTCGCATTCGAGCACGACCGACATGGCCGGATCGTACGGATCGAGCATGTGCTGAAGGACGGTGCACGCCGGACGCTGGCGAGCTACGAGTACGACACCGCGGGCGACCTCGTGCGCGCGGTCGATCGTCATGGCAATGCGCGGACGTATCGGTATCACCGTCACCTCGTGACGCGCTACACCGACCGCACCGGCCGCGGGATGACGCTCGAATGGGATGGCGCGGATGCCGACGACAACGCGAACGCGAAATGCATCCGCGAATATGCCGATGACGGCAGCCTCGATCTGCGTCTCGCGTGGAACCCGAATATCCGCCTCACCTACGTGACCGACGCGCTCGGTCATATGACGCGCTACTACTTCAACATTCATGGCTACGTGTACCGGATCGTCTATCCGGACGGCAACCAGGAGTGGTTCCGGCGTGACGCGCATCACAATCTGGTGATGCATATCCGTCAGGACGGCAGCGTCGAGCGGCGCGAGTATGACGCGCGCGGCAATCTTGTCGAGCACGAACGCGCGGACGGCAGCGTCGTCGAAATGGCCTACGACGACAAGGACCAGATGATCCGGCTCGTCGATCCGAACGGGCACGTGTGGCAACGCAAGTACGACGATGCGGGCAATCTCGTCGAAGAGATCGATCCGCTCGAGCGCTCGACGAAGTACGCGTACAACGACAAGGGGTTGCCGACGCAGATCACCGATGCGAAGGGCGGCTCGAAGGCGCTCGAGTACAACGATGCCGGGCAGGTCACGAGCTACACGGATTGCTCCGGCAAGAAGACGGAGTGGCGGTACGACGATATCGGCCGCGTGATCGAGACGAAGGACGCATCCGGCGGCGTGATCGCTTATGCATACGGCGCGAGCGGCCAATTGAGCGAGATTCGCTCACCGGCCGGTGTCGAGCACGTGCAGTACGACGCCGAAGGCCGATTGCTCGCGCATACCGATCAGCTCAATCGGTCGACGCGCTATGGCTACGACGCGGTGGGCCGCATCGCGAGCCGCGCGGATGCGCTCGGGCAGACGATCGCTTACCGCTACGACCGCCTGGGACGTTTGACGGCGCTCACCGATGCGAACTTCGCGACGTACCAGTTCCACTACGATCCGGCGGGGAGGTTGATCGAGGAAGTCGCGTTCGACGGCAAGTCGACGCGCTATCAATACGATCCAGACAGCGGCAGCCTCGTATCGATGGACGAAGCGGGTTGCGTGACGTCCGTCGACGTCGATGTGAACGGCCGTCTGCTGAAGCGCGTCGCGGGGGACAGCGAAGAGCGGTTTGCGTATGACCGCAGCGGCCGGTTGATTGACGCGGTGAATCGATACAGCCGCGTGCAGTTCTTCTTCGATCCGGTCGGCAATCTGGTGCGCGAGCATCATGCATACGACCTGTTCGGCGAACAGCGCAGCTACGTGTGGCATCACGACTACGACGAACTCGGCAACCGGCGTCGGAGCGTGCGGCCGGACGGGCATGTCGTGGACTGGCTGATGTACGGCTCGGGGCATGTGCACGGGATGTTGCTCGATGGCGAGGAGCGCGTGCAGTTCGAGCGCGACGATCTGCATCGCGAGACGGTGCGCGTGCTGTCGAGCAAGGTGGGGCAGCGCACGCACTACGATCCGGCGGGGCGCGTGCTGCAGCAGACGATTCAACGGTCGACGGCGCCCGCGCCACTGGTCGAGCGGCGGTATCGCTATGACGCGGTGGGACAACTGTCGCGAATCGAGGACAGCCGCAAGGGCGGGACCGACTATCGGTACGATCCGGTCGGACGGTTGGTCGAGGCGATCAGTCCGGTGGCGAAGGAGCGCTTCGCGTTCGATCCGGCGAGCAACATCATCGATCCGGTGCGGACTGCCGAGACGCCGGCATCGCGTCCGAGCCCGGTGCGGCCGGAAAGCACGTTGCCGGTCGAGGTGCCGAAGGTGCTGGGCAACCTGCTGAAGGCGTATGCGGGGATGCACTTCGAGTACGACGCGCGCGGGAATTTGGTGCGCAAGCGGACGCCGGTGGGCGAGCAGCAATACGAGTGGGATGAGTTCAATCGCTTGCTGTCCGCGCGTGTTGCGGAGACGTCTCGGCAGAGCGAGGCGCGGTATTTCTATGACGCGTTCGGCCGGCGTATTGCGAAGGAGGTGAACGGCGAGCGGACGGTGTTCGGTTGGGATGGTGACACGCTGGCGTACGAGAGCGACGGCGAGCGCGGTACGCACTATCTGTACGAGCCGCGGACGTTCGTGCCGCTGGCGCAGTATGTTGCGGAGCCGGTGGAGGGCATTGCGACGCCGCAGTGGAAGAGCACCGATCGCTATGTGCCGGAGGAGGATCCGCTACAGAAAATGCCGGAGCGGCGGGGCGACGCGGCAGTGTTTTACTACCACTGCGACCAGATCGGGACGCCGCAGTTGCTGACCGATGACGACGGTGACGTTGTGTGGGAAGCGTCGTACAAGGCGTGGGGTGAAGCGCGGGAGGTGATCGCGCGCGCGTCGAAGGCGACGGGGATCGTGGCGAAGAATGCGCTGCGGTTTCAGGGGCAGTGGGGGGATGATGAGACGGGGCTGCATTACAACCGGTATCGGTACTATGATCCTCATTCTGGCCGGTTCGTTAGCAAAGATCCGATTGGTTTGCAAGGCGGCCCGAACATCTATCAATACGCTGATAACCCGACGGGCTGGATTGATCCACTTGGTCTCGCGAAGCGATGCGGGTGCCCATGTGGCGTTGAGCCACACGGTAATCAACCGAGCCCCCGGCCGTCTGCCTATCAGAGTCACCACATCATTCAGGATCGTTGGGCGAAGGCGAACGAAATCAAGGGGTACAACTATCGAGAAGCTCCTGCAATTCTCATCCCACAAAACCCGATCCACAAAACGATCAGCGATAGCCAGAACGCACGTCGTGATGCAATGACGGCCGCAGGACAGGACCCGTGGGCTACAAGCATTCAGGATCAATTCAACTATTCGTCGCAAGATATGCGGGCTGCTGGGATCTCGGACGATTGCCGTAAGCGTGCCTTGAAGAAGGCGTACAAGTACTTCGACAAACTCGGAGCCATCAAATGACGGATTTCACAGCGTTGCTGGGTGTCGACTTTCACAGAAGTGCCCCCTCCACCCTCGCAGAAATCGCTGGCTTGGAAAAGACACTAGGCGTTCTGCTTCCATTGAACTATAAGGACTTCCTTGCGTGGTCGGATGGGGGCGAGGGCGAAGTTGGCGAGCTCTATCTGTCCATGTGGACCGTTGAGCAGGTCATCGAACTCAATGCCTTGTACTCGATCGCGACACGCATGGGCCGGGGCTTTGTGGGCATCGGTACGGACGGTGGGGATTATTGCTTTGCTCTGGATCTCCGAAGGGACGAACGTTTCGTTGTCGTGCCGCTCGGAGCGCTAGCTGAGGATGAAGTCAAATCACTGGCAAGCGATCTCGTTGCCGGGCTGACCGCCATCCGCGACGGCCGCATAACGGGCAACGATCTATAACCGGCACAGGCCCCATGATCCCAACACCGGTCGGTTTGTCAGCGTCAGCAAGGACGCGATCGGCTTGGCCGGTGGCTTCAACGTTTATCAGTACGCGCCCAACCCGATCTTGTGGACAGATGCACTCGGTCTAGCGCGTGAGCTGTCTGGATGCGATAGTTCAAACCGCCCTTTAAGCAGTAGCCAATATTCAGTGCTTCATGAGGTTCAGCTTGCTCCTGGTCAGGAGGTGGGTAGCGACCCATCGCATTTCAGGGAAGCAAATCGACAGTTCGATGCAGCAATGCAAAGCGATCCACAGTTCAAGCAAATGATGGATCAACATTATTCCGGGGTTTCGGATCACGTTGCGGCTGGCCCACGAGGCGGATACAAATCAAGTGCCCCGCCCGGGTTCTCGTGGCATCATCATCCGTGCCGTAAGGGGGTTCTGCAGTTGGTCCCGATGTCTCAGCATCAGGCGCCTGGCCCTGTTCAAGCTGTGCTGCATCCGGGCGGCCAAGGTGGCAAACAAAATTGGGGAGGCGGACGCGCTCGCTA
Organism: Burkholderia sp. B10; assembly: GCF_004368385.1. NCBI lineage: Bacteria > Pseudomonadati > Pseudomonadota > Betaproteobacteria > Burkholderiales > Burkholderiaceae > Burkholderia > Burkholderia sp. B10. The sequence goes on from NZ_PQMX01000008.1 coordinate 133,478, forward strand.
ATGAACAAGATCACGACCCTTCGAGACGTGCTTGACGGCATCGACAGGCAACCTTGGGACTTCGCGCTATACATGCCACACGGAGTCGACTGGAATGAAGGCACGCCTTGCGCAGTGCTCAATCCAGACGATTTCGACAATGAGCCAGATCCCGACAGGCCGAGATTCGCCGTCGATCACGGATTGCACTACGCACTTGGAATTCAAGTGATCAAAAGCGTCGTCGAAAATGCTAGAGCACAGCGGCAAGGCGCGACTGTGTCGGACTTGGTAAGCGCCTTCGTCTACTACTACGACAACGACGCCTACATCGACTGGTCAAACGGATGATGTCACACGTCTGCGAATTCGGCACGGTACCGAAACTGGCTGCACTATAACCGGCACAGGTACTATGATCCCAACAGCGGCCGGTTCGTCAGCAAGGACCCGATCTGTAGTGGTCAACTGATTGGCTGCTTGCTGTTTGAACTCGGGGGAAAACGAACGACGTTGCTTCGGCATCAGACACCTCTCCATGGGGACCTATCCGTGATTTCGTGGGCGGGGCATATCATGAGGTGTAAAAGTCATGGATATGCCAATGAAGAAGAAAAGGCAAACTGTAGCGCGTCAGGCAGCGGCCCGCGGGCCGCTGCCTGAACTGCCCAAGGAACTGCTGGACCAGTTGGTCAAGGGGCCGATGACGCCGGCCGAGGTTCAGGACCTGATGCTGGCGTTCAACAAGGCAGTCATCGAGCGCGCGATGGGCGCCGAGATGAATCTGCATTTGGGCTACCGACCAGGCCAGTCCAAGCCGCCCGGTCAGGCCAACGAGCGCAATGGCGCCAGCGGCAAGACGGTCATCACCGATCGTGGCCCGGTTCGGGTCGAAGTCCCCCGCGATCGCGACGGCAGCTTCGAGCCGATCCTGATTCCCAAGCACGAGCGCCGCTTCACCGGCTTCGACGAACGCATCATCGCGATGTACGCTCGCGGCATGAGTGTGCGCGAGATTCAGGCCTTTCTGGCCGAGAGTTACGGCACCGAGGTATCTCCCGATTTCATCAGCTCGGTCACCGACGAGGTGATGGCCGAAGCGCTGACTTGGCAGAGCCGCCCGCTCGAAACGATGTATCCGGTGGTGTTCTTCGATGCCCTGCGGGTCAAGATCCGTGACGATGGTGTGGTCAGCAACAAAGCCGTCTATCTGGCCCTGGGCATCCAGGCCGACGGCCAGCGCGACGTGCTGGGCCTCTGGATCGAGCAGACCGAGGGCGCCAAGTTCTGGCTCAAGGTGTTCAACGAACTCAAGACGCGTGGCTGTCAGGACATCCTGATCGCCGTGGTCGATGGCCTGAAGGGGCTGGCCGAGGCCATCAGCGCAGCCTATCCCCGCACGACCGTTCAGACCTGCATCGTGCATCTGATCCGCAACAGTCTCGAGTACGCCAGCTACAAGGACCGTAAGGCGCTCGCCGCAGCGCTGCGCCCGATCTACGCGGCCGCCAGCGAGGAGGCGGCAAGGCAGGCACTGCAAGACTTCGCTGACGGCCCTTGGGGCGCGAAGTACCCGACCATCGTGCAGTCGTGGCAGCGTGCATGGGAGCACGTCATACCGTTCTTCGTGTTTCCGCCGGAGATTCGACGAGTTGTCTACACAACGGATGAAATGCACAAGTCCCGCACCGCGCTTCGCTCGTTCGCTATGTTCGCGCCTGCGGCCACCGTATCGGCGCGCTGTCTGATTTGGGGCGCGACTGTTTCCACCGGTTAAACAGTCTCTGATA
>NZ_PQMX01000090.1:0-21186 GCF_004368385.1 Burkholderia sp. B10
ACATGGATTTGCATCCACTGTTCCTTCTGGAGCATCGCCAGCCTTTGCGCGCAAAAGGCTGACTGTACTGAAAGGTGGCTTAGATTTACTTCGCGCGAAGTGGCTCATTATTACTTTGCGCCCAACACAAGGGCGTGACGGTGAACACGGTGTCGCCCGGTTATCTCGCGACGAAGATGGTGACGGCGATCCCGCAGGACATCCTCGATACGAAGATCCTGCCGCAGATCCCGGCGGGGCGCCTCGGCCAGCCGGAGGAAGTCGCGGCGCTGGTCGCGTATCTGTGCTCGGAAGAGGCCGGCTTCGTGACGGGCTCGAACATCGCGATCAACGGCGGCCAGCACATGCATTGACGCGTGGCGGCCCGGCCGCGCACGGCCGGGCCGCGTTCCCGCAGTATCCAGCGCCGGCGCGGTAGGCACGCCGCGCCGGCCTCGCATTCCGGAGGAGGCATGGGCGACACCTGGACGGGACTCGTGATCGGCGGCTCGGCGCTGGCCGTCGCGCTGACGATGGCGATCGCGCTGCACTGGCTCGAGCGGCGCCGCGCGCGGTTGCTGCGCAATTTCGATCATCGCGATTGCTGGGTCGTCGCGTATGGCAGGCGTCTTGCGCGTCGGCCGGTACGGCGCACGCGCAGCGGCGCGCGGTGAGGGCGGCGGGGTGAGTACGTAGCGGTAGGCGACGGCGGCTGCGGCGCGCTTACGTACCGTGCCGCAGCCCGGCGCCCGTAGCCCGCAACCTGCAACCCGCGAGCTCGGCGGCGGTGCGCCGCTCGCTCGCAGTCAATCGCGCTCAATCGCCGTGAGTCAGCCCGCCGTCGCCCGGGTCGCTCTTGCGAAAAATCCGCTCGGTCGTGCGCTTGGTCGCATCCCGGCCCGCGCGCAACGCTTGCGCGATGCCGTGGCTCACTCGCCGTGCGTCTGCGCGCCGTCGCCCGAATCGCCCTTGCGAAAAATCCGCTCGGTCGTGCGCTTGGTCGCATCCCGGCCCGCGCGCAACGCCTGCGCGATACCGTGGCTCACTCGCCGCGCGTCTGCGCGCCGTCGCCCGAGTCGTTCTTGTGGAAGACCCGCTTGGTCGTGCGCTTGGTCGCATCCCAGCCCTCGCGCGACGCGTGCGCGATGCCGTGGCCGACCGCCTTCGCGGCGCTCGCGGTCGCATGGCCGAAGCTGCGCGCGGCCTCGCCGGTCTTGTGCGCGGCTTCCTTCGAATCGCGCTTGATGTCCTGCTTCACTTCCGACATGTCCGCGTGCGCGATCGGGCTGATCAGCGCGACGACGAACGCGGTGCAAACGAACTTGCGTGCTTTCACGACGTGGTTTCCTTCGGATTGATTCATCGGGCCTCCATGCGATCGCCGTGCGGCGCGGCCGATGCGCCGGCCGCCGCTGCATCGAGCATCACCGCCGCGCGTCCGCGCAGCAGCACGCGCTCGCCGCAGCGCAGCGCGAAGTCGTACAGCACCGTGCGGTCGTCGCCGCCGATGCGCTCTGCCTCCACGACGAGCGGCAGCTCGAACGTGTCGAGCCGATCGACGAACGCATCGACGTTGCGCACGCTCGCGAGATAGCCGGCGCGCGGACGCGCCCGTTCGTCGTGCGCGCCGAGCAGCGCGCCGTGCACGGCCATCGCCTGCGTTGCATATTCGATGCCGCACACCGACGCGAGCCGGCCGTCGCGACGCAGCGGATGGTGCGCATCGCGGTGGCTCGTCGCGCTGCAGCGGATGCGCACGGCGTCCCACGCGTCGACGCGCTCGAGCATGCACATCGCGCCCGCGTGCGGAATGCGCGCGGCGATCCATTCGCGATCGAGCGTCGTGGTCGACATCGGCGGCTGCGGCGTAGGGTCGACGGTCGTCATCGCACACGCTCCATGGCCGCATCGGCCGGTGCGACATCGACCTGCACGCGCGTATCGTCCAGATAGTCGAGCACGACGCGCGCCGCACGCCGCGCGGCCAGCGCATCGAGCAGCGGCAACGCACGCGCGGCCGGAATGCCGGCGCGCAGCGCTTCGAGCGCGGGCAGCGCGAGCGGCGTCGCCGCGGCATCGGTGAGCGCCACGTCGATGCGCGCCAGCGTGCGCTCGCTCGGCCGCGGCGCGAACACCAGCGCGACGCCGAATGCGTCGACGATCGGGCGCACGCTGCGCAGCGGCTGCGGATAGTCGGTGTCGTAAGCGATCAGCAGGCTCGGCACGCAGTCGACCGCCACCTGGCACAGGCTCTCGAGCAGGCCCGCGGCAAAGCTGCCGTCGTGCGCGCACAGCACGTTCGACGTCGCCATCGCGCGGGTCGCGATGCTCCAGTAGCCGGCCGGCGCATTGTGTACGGAGTTGTGGAAGCGCGTCGGCGACAGCTGGCGATCGTCGCCGGCCAGCGTTTCGCAGATCGCATGGCAGTTCTGGCCATCACCGCCCGACGCGCTGAACACGGTCGCAAGCGTCGCCGCGTCGCGCCCGCTCGCCGCCGCGGCTTCGAGGCCGGCTGCCAGCGCGACGCGCACGACCGGGCCGGTGCGCCGGCGTTCCGCCGGCGGCAAGCCGGCCGGCGGCGGCAACACGGTGCGCGCGCTCGCGTAGGGCGCGTGGCCGGCGAGGACGGCGGCCGCGTGCGGCCAGTCGTTCAGCCCCGGGCCAACCAAGCCGATACCTTCGATGAATGCGCTGAGCGTCATGTCGGCTCCCGGCGGTTCGCGCTCGCGTGGTCGGCGCGGCCGAACACCAGCGTACAGTTCGTGCCGCCGAAGCCGAACGAATTGGACAGCGCCGTGCGCATCTGCGCCGCGCGGCTCGCGAGCACGTAGTCGGCAGCGAGCGCCGGATCGGGTTGCGTCGTGTTGACGCCGGCCGGCACGAACCCCTCGCGCAGCGCGAGCGCGGTGATCACGGCTTCGAGCGCGCCGGCCGCGCCGAGCGTGTGACCGGTCGCGCCTTTGGTCGAACTGCACGGCGTGCGCGCGAGCAGCGCACCGACTGCGCGACTTTCGGCGGCGTCGTTGCTCGGCGTCGCGGTGCCGTGCAGGTTCACGTAGTCGATGTCGGTCGCGTCGAGGCCGGCCGATGCGAGCGCCTGTTCGATCGCGAGGCGCGCGCCGAGTCCTTCGGGATGCGGCGACGACATGTGATGCGCATCGCTCGATTCGCCGATGCCGAGCAGCAGGATCGCATCGTCGTCGAGTGCGTCGCGTTCAGCGGGCACGCGCTCGAGCAGCGCGAACGCGGCGGCCTCGCCGATCGAGATGCCGTCGCGCGCCACGTCGAACGGCCGGCACGGCTGACGCGACAGCAGTTCGAGCGAATTGAAGCCGTACAGCGTGGTCAGGCACAGCGTGTCGACGCCGCCGACCACGGCCGCGTCGATCAGCCCCGCCTCGATCATCCGGCGCGCGGAGCCGAACACCTTCGCGCCGGACGAGCAGGCGGACGAGATCGCCGTCGCCGGCCCGCGCAGCCCGCAATACGCGCGCACGAACGCGGCGGCCGAATACGGGTTGTGCGTATGCGCGTAGCGGAAGCCGGCCGGCAGCGCGCCGCCCGCGGGATCGCGCCGCATGTACGCGCGTTCCGTTTCGAGGATGCCCGACGTGCTGGTGCCGACGAACACGCCGACGCGCTGCGCCCCGTATCGCGCGACGGCCGCCGCGACGCGCGCGTCGAAGCCGTCCTGCACGAGGGCGAGCTGGGCGAGGCGGTTGTTGCGGCAGTCGAAGTCGGCGAGATCGGCGCGCACCGGCTGCGCATCGAGCCCGTCGACGGCGCCGATCCACGTGTCGAGTTCGGCGCGCTCGAAGCGACATGGCGAGAGCCCGCCGCGCGCGGTGCGCAGCGCATCGACGGTCGCGTCGCCGCCGCGGCCGATGCAGCTGGTGCTGGTGAAGTGCGAGAGCAGGAGAGGGTTCACGAGGATCGCATCCGGGAGCCGGAACGCGCGCGGCAGCAACGCCGGCCGGCGCGTCGGGCGTGGTCAGAGTTTATCAAACGGGGTCCCTTGCAGGCCCGGCCGGACGCCCGCTGCAGGCGGCTCGGCCGCGGCGGCGGCGCGCAGCGTGGTCCACTGCAATTGCGCGTCGGCAGCCGCGCGCAGCAGCGCCGGCAGCACGTCGAGCACGACCGGTACGCCGCGCGCATCACGCGCGGCGTGCCCGTCGTGCACGAGCAGTATGTCGCGCGGCGCGAGGCCGTGGAGCAGCCGCTGCGCGACGACGCCCGCGTCGCGCGTGCGCGTGTCGAAGCCGCGGCGCGTCCAGCTCGCGAGCTGCAGGCCGAGCTCGCACAGCACCGGCTCGAGGAACGGATTGCGCAGCCCGGCCGGCGCGCGAAAGAACTGCGGGCGCGTGCCGGTGAGTTCGGTCAGCGTCTGCTGCGCGGCCGCGATCTCGCGCCGCAGCGCGGCGGGCCCCGTCAACGAGAACGTGTGACGATGCCGCTGGCTGTGGTTCTCGACCGCGTGACCGCGCGCGACGATCGCCTCGATCCAGCGCGGATGCCGACGCGCGAGATCGCCGATGCAGAAGAACGTCGCGCGCGCGTCGTGGCGCTCGAGCAGGTCGAGCACGCGCGGCGTGACCTCGGGATCCGGGCCGTCGTCGATCGTCAGCGCGATCCGGCGGCCGGCGTCGGCCGGCAGCCGCGTCCAGTTCGGGCCGAGCAGCGTACTGCGCGGCCACAGGCCGGCCGCCGTCAGCGCGGCGTGCGACGCGAACACGCTGCCGACAGCCCAAGGCCACGCGCCCGGTTGCGCGAGCACGGCCGCGAGCGCGCCCGCATGCAGCGCGACCGTGCCGGCGATCAGCGGCGTCGGCTTCCAGCGGCGCGCAGGGCCGCTCGGGTGCCGCCCAATGGCCGACGGCTCGTTCATGAGCGACCTCCTGTCTGATTGTGATGCGGGCGGTGCGCGGGCGGTGCGTCCGGTGCTTCCGATGCTTCGGCAGTGTCCGTCGCCCGCGGCGCGAGGATCGCCGCGAACGCGAGCGCGAGCATCGCGCCAGGGCCGACGGTCAGCCCGAAGGTTTCGAGCAGCGGCACGTGCGACAGCGCGAGCAGGCCGAAGCCCGCCACCGTTGCGGCGTTGGCGACCAGCAGCGACACGAGCGTGTACGGCGTCACCGGTTGCGCATCGTCGCGCTTGCAGAAGAACAGCGCATAGTTCGACCCGACCGCGACGATCAGCAACATGCCGACCAGATGCAGAATCGTCAGCGGCACGCGGGCGAGCGCGAACGAGGCTGCCACCACCAGCACGGCCGCGACCAGCGGCGCGAGCGCGCGCAGCGCGCGACGCGGCGAGCGCAGCGCGATCAGCAGCAGCACGGCGATCGCCGCGAAGCCGGCCAGCGACAGCCGCAAGTCCTCGCGCACGTAGTCGACGTACAGGCGATCAGCTTCTGCCTTCAGGTCGACGAACAACGCATCGCGCACGCCGGCGCGCGCGACGGCCGCGCGGATCGCCGCCGTGTCGAGCGCGGCCGCGGCATCGGGCGCCGCCGCGGCCGACGACGCGCTGCGTGCGCGATCCGCCGCGCGCAGCGGCAGCATCGCGTTCCAGCGGCCGTCGCGCTCGGTCAGCAGTGCATCGACGGCAACGGCCATCGAGGTTCCGCGCAAGTCGGCGCGCGTGAGCAGCGGCGCGCGGCGCGCCGCGTCGACATCGGCGATGAACGGCGCGAACAGCTCGGGCTTCACGGAAACTGGCTGATTCGCGACCGCGTCGCGCATGCGGGCGGCGAGCACGTCGGCGCTGGGCAGGCTCGCCTGCCGCGCGCGCTGCGCGGCGTCGCTCGGCAGATAGCGGGCGGGCGTTTCGAAGCCGGCGAGCGCGCCGCGATCGACGAGCGGCTGCAACTGCGCGGCGACCTGCTCCGCGCGTTCGAGCGCCGCCTGTTCGCCCGGCGCCGAGATCACGACGAGATAGCGCACGTCCGGGGCGCCGACGTCGGCCCGCAGCCGTGCATCGAGCGCCTGCGCGCTCCCGGGGACGGGGCTGAGCGCGGCAAGCTCGCGGCTCCACAGGCCGTCGCGATGGATGACGAGCGTCGCGCACGCGGCCGCGACGAGCAGCGCGAGCGGCCAGCGCAGCCGCGGCGCCGCGGCCGCCGCGCGCGCGAGCAGCGCGCCGAGCCGCGACACGTCGCGAATCGCGACGTGCTCGCCGCGCAGATGCGGCAGCACGAAGCGCGTGACGAGCGCGGCGGCCGTCAGGCCGGCGATCGAATACAGCCCGAGCTGCACGAGACCCGGAAAGCCGGAGAACAGCATCGACGCGAACCCGCACACGGACGTCAGCACGCCGAGCCGGATCGTCGGCCAGTACGCGGCGATCCATGCGCGGGTCGCGTCGCCTGCGCGCGCGACGTTGCGCGAATCGGCGCGCGCCGACTGGACGAACAGGTAGATCGAGTAGTCGACGGCTTCGCCGATCAGCGTGGTGCCGAAGCCGAGCGTGAGCCCGTGGACCGTGCCGAACGCGACGCCGACCGCGGCGATGCCGGCCGCGATGCCGGTGAGCACGGGCAGCAGCCCGAGCGCGAGCGTGCGCGGCGAGCGGTACAGCGTGAGCAGCAGCGCGACGATCAGCACGATGCTCGCCGTCGACAGCCGCTCGACGTCGTGGCGGATCGTGTCGCGCGTATCGACCGAGAACACGCCGGGGCCGGTCATCGCGAGCGTGTAGGCGGCGCGGTCCGGCAGCGTCTGCGTGGCCGCCCCGAACGCGCGCCGCACGGCGTCGAGCGCGCGCGCCTGCGCATCGGTGTCGGCGCCGGCCGCGGCCGTCTGCACGACCAGCACCGCGCGCGTGCCGTCGCGCGACGCCCACACGCCGTCGCGCAGCGCGGGCTGGGCGCCGCTGTCGAGCTGGTCGACGAGCGCCGTCACCTCGCCGGTCGGGTCGCGCGGCAGCAGCGCCTTCGCGACGAGCCCCGCCGACGAACTCAGCAGGTCGAGGCTGTCGCCGAGCGCGCGGTGCAGGCCGTCCGCGCTGAAGCGTTGCGGGTTCACCGCCGGGCTCAGCAGGTAGCGATGATCGAACACGAACTGCCGGTCGCGCGCGTCGTTCGCGGCTTCGCCGTTGTTGACCGCCGAGAACTGCCGATCGTCGCGCAGCGTGCGTGCGATGCGCCGCGACAGTTCGGCGCGCGTGGCCGCATCGCCGCCGTCGATCGCCACCAGGATCAGCCGCGACACGATCCCGTCGCGCAGCTGGTCGACGAGCACGCGCTGCGCGGCGCTCGGCGCACGCGGCAGGAACGCGGACAGATCGGCGGTGAAATTCGCGCGGGCGATCGCCGCCGCGCACGCGACCAGCGCCAGTGCCCATACGAGCACCGCGGGTTGCCGCCAGGCGGGCGAATGCGGCGCGACGGGGCCGGCCGAGCGGGGGCGCTCGTTCATCGGTTCGCGGGCGCCGGTTGCAGGCGCATCGTCGAATGGTCGCCGTCGGCCTGCCGGATCGCGACGCTGCGCAGCACGTCGCGCGTGCCGTCGAGCGTGATCGAGCTGACGACCTTCAGCATCCGCGCGTCGAGCGGCGTGAGCGTGAGCGTCCAGTCGTCGCCGTGTCCGTCGACCACCACCTTGTAGAGCTGTTCGAGCGCATAGCGATTGCCGGCGAGCGTCGCGCGGATGCTGTCGATGAACGCGCCCAGCTCGGGATAGCGCGCGAGCGCGAGCGCGTATTTGCGGTCGTTGCGCTCGACGGTGAGCATGTCGCCGTCGACCACGAGATGCTCGGGCTTCGGGCGCAGCGTGTGCTTCTCGAGATGGTCGGGCGCGACGAACACGAGCTCGCCCGACGATTCCAGCGGCTCGGCCGCGATCGACAGCGTCTTCGTCTCGGTGAAGGTCGCGCGGCCGGACTTGTGCTGCGCGAGCGTCGCCATCAGCCGGTCGAGCGTCCACGCGGGGCCGGCGTCGGCCGCGTGGGCGGGCAGCGCGCAGGCCGCGGCCGCCGCGATGACGAGCGTGCGGGCGGCGCCGCGTAGCGCATGGAGCAGCGTGAACGACGACGACGACGGTAACCGCGGCGGCCAGGGCCGCGGCAACGACGACATCGACGATGCCAACGAGCGACGAACGGCGATCATGTGTCGGAATCCCCGGTGGCCGGCAGCTCGGTGCATGCGCGCGCATCGTCGCCGCGCGCCGCGGCATCGCCCGTCTGCCAGAAATCGAAATAGTTGAACCAGTTGTAAGGCGCCGCGCGGCAGTACCGGTCGACGAGGCCGACGTAGCGCGCGAGCGCCGCATCGACGGCCGCCGCGCGCGTGTCGCGGCGCACGTCGGAGAAATCGGCGATCGTTTCGAAATGGACGTCGTAGCGGTTGCCGTCGCGGTACAGGCCGGTCATGAACAGCACCGGGCGCCGCAGCATCGCGGCCATGTGCAGCGGCCCGAGCGGAAACGCGGCCGGTGCGCCGAGCAGCGGCAGCCGGCGCAGCGACGCGGCCGCGTCGTCGAGCAGCGTGCGATCGGCGAGCATCCCGACCATGCAGTTCGCGTCGAGGCGCTCGCGCACCTTCAGCATCGAATCGATCCGCCCGAGCGGGATCACTTCCGGCGTCGCGGCCGGATTCACCGCGGCGAGCGTCGCGTTGATCTTGCGCGCGTTTTCCTCGTACATCGTGACGACGACGCGCAGGTCCGCACGCGTGCGCCCGATCGCGCGCACGACCTCGAAGCTGCCGAGGTGCGCGCCCAGCAGGAACGCGCCGCGCCCGCCGGCGAGCGCTTCGTCGACGCGCGCGGCGCCGTGCAGCCGGATGTCGAACAGGTCGAAGCGGCCGTTCATCAGATAGATGCGGTCGTGGATCGTCGTCGCGAACGTGAACACGTGCCGGTACACGTCGCGCCATCGCGCGGGACGGCCGAGCGCGCGGCGCAGGTAGTCGCGCGACGCCGCGCACGCGGCCGGCGAGAACAGCACGAAGTACGTCGCGATCGCATGCAGCACGACACGCGACGGCCGCCGGCCGAAGCGCAGCGACAGCCAGGTCATCACGCGCAGCAAACCCGCATGGCTGCGTTCCTGGCGTTCGGCCCACGCGGTGCGCTTCATGGCTGTCCGCCGTCGTGCGTGGCGGGCGGCGCGGCCAGCACGGCGCTCGCGACGTCGCGCGCGCCGGCGCGCAGCGTGAAGCGGATCGCACCGTTCGCCGCCGCCTCGAACGCGATATCGAGCGGCTCGCCGGGCGCGACCGGGCTCAGAAATTTCGCGGATGCGAGCCGCCATGTGTCGAGCGGCCGGTTCAGCGACGCGCCGAGCGCGGCGATCGCGTGGTCGAGCAGCACGACGCCCGGCACGATCGGATGGCCAGGGAAATGGCCGGGCAGCGCGGGATGGTCGGCCGCGATCGTGAAGCCGAGCCGCGTCTGCGGCGCGCAGTGCGCACGCGCGGCGGCCGCGCTCGTGCGCACGTGGCGGGCGACCAGCGCGGCCAGCGCGTCGCGCGGCAGCTTGCCCGTTTCGTTGCGCGGCAACGCGTCGACGAACACGAGCGGACGCGGCATGAACGCCGGATCGATCCGTTCGCGCAGCGCGCGCTGCAGATCGGCCGCGGCGAGCGTCGGCGCGACGACCAGCGCGACGAGCCGCGTCACCGGTTCGCGGCGCGCATCGGCGTCGGCCGGCGCGGCTTCGTCGGGCATGAAGAACACGCCGTCGACGACGCCGGCAATCGCGTTGAGCTGATGATTCAGATAGGCGAGCGACGTGCGCTTGCCGGCGATGTTGACGAGGTCGGCCTTGCGGCCGTGCAGCAGGAACCGGCCGTCGCCGAGCAGTTCGAGCGCGTCGCCCATCGGCACCGGCGCCTCGACGTGGCCGCCCGACGCCCAGACGGTCGGGCCGCCGTCGTCGCCCGCGGCGTCCGCGCCCGGCCGCTCGAGCGCGTCGCGCACGTCCAGCCGGATCTCGGGGAACGGTTGCCACGCGGCGCCCTGCGACGTGCGGCGCGTCGCGATCTGGCCGGTCTCGGTGCTGCCGTAGATTTCGACGAGCGGCGCGTCGAGCGCGGCTTCCGCTTCGCCCGCGAGCTTTTCCGACAGCGGCGCGGTGGCCGACAGCACGAGCGCCGCGCGCGGCAGCGCGTGGCCGGCCGACAGCAGCGCGCGCAGATGCACCGGCGACGTGACGAGCACGCGCGGCTGCGGGAGCGCGGCGAGTTCGTCGCGGATGTCGCCCGGATAGAACGGTTGCCGGTTGCTGAACGCGAGGCCGCCGATCAGCGCGAGCAGCACCGTCGATTCGAAGCCGTACATGTGCTGCGGCGGCACGGTGCCGATCAGCGTGGCCGCACGCCCGTCGAGCAGCGCGAGGCGTTCGGCCGCCGCGCGCACGCAGCCGACCAGGCCGCCCCACGTCTTGCGATGCGGCACCGGCGTGCCGCTCGAACCCGACGTGAACACGTACGCGACGAGCCGCGACGCGTCGATCTGCGGCACCACGCACGGCGCGGCGTCGTCGTCGCCGCCTGCGTGCGCGGCGGCTTCCGGATACGTGAAGCGCGGCAGGTCGATCGTGCAGTCCGGCGCATCGTGCAGGCAGAACGCATCGGGTGCGAACGACGCGAGCTGGCGCACCATCTCCGGCGTGTGCGTCGACGGCAGCAGGCTGACCTTGCCGGCGACGAGCGCCGCGCACAGGCCGACCGCGAAGCGGTAGCGATCGCGGCACACGTTGAACACGTGGCCGCCGGCGGGCAGCACGGCGGCGACGCGTGCGACGTCCGCGACGAACGTGCGCACGCTGACGGGCGCACCGTCGCGCCAGGCGATCGTCTGGTCCGGCGACGAATGGAATACCAGCGGGAATACCAGCGGGTGAGTCGGCATAAATCGGTTGAAGCGTGAGGCAGTGGCCGGCGCAGCCGCGCCGGCCTTGGAATCATCGCGACGGCTGGGTCGACGCGCGGTACGCGCGCATCGAGTCGGCCATCGTCGTGCGCGCGTCGCCCGGCAGCGCGACGCGCCGGCATGCATGCTCGGCGGCGAACATCACGGCGACGAGCGGCAACGACAGGTAGTTGGCGAAGGTCGACCACGCGGCGATCGGCGCGGTCGCGAACAGCAGCGTCGACACGGCCGCGATCGCGACGAAGAACAGCGCCCACGCGAGCGTGATGCGCCGCGTGTAGCGCGCGACGGCCGGCGTGATCTCGCCGTGAATCATCGCCGCGAAGCGCGTGCACAGCGGCACCTGGCCGGCCATCAGCGTGCGGCCGAACAGCAGCGCCATCGCGACGTTGAAGCTCGCGTGCTCGAGATACAGGCCCCATTCGAAATGGCGTGCGAGCGGGACGCGTGCGGCCCACAGCGCGCCGGCGACGAGCAGCCACACCGGCACGAGCGCCGCGCGTCGCGGCGAGCGCAGCGCCGCACCGAGCGCGAGCAGCAGCGGCGGCACCAGCGCCATCGCGAGGCCGAAGCCGTGCGCGCCCGGCGTCGCGGCCGCGTAATGCGCGCCGATCTGATACGCGGCGACCGCGGCCAGCGCGCCGGCGCCGCGCGCGATGGCGAGCGGCGTGCTCATCGCGGTGCTCCCGCTGCGCGGCGCGCCCGCGCACGGCCGATGGCCGCCGCGGTAGCGCGGCGTACGGCTGGACGGACGGGAGCGGGGCGAATGAACGGGCGCGGCATGGCTGCTGGAAACATCGTGCGGATCGTCGCCCCACGCGTGCGTCGGGCTGTCAAAGGTCTTACGAAAAAGTCTTACGAAAAGGCTTGCGAACCATGGCCCGAACTCAGTCCGGGCCGGTGGTGACGCACGCACATTTTAGGGCCGCGGCGCGACGCTTCGTGATGGGCGCGGCCGGGTTTTGTAACGGATTGTATGGCGGCCGCGCGCACGCGTCGCTGCGGCGATTCATTTCGAGTCGAAGCGGCGCAAGCGTCTCGTGCGATCGGGGCCTCCAACTGGCCCGCGCGCGGGCCCTTCAGTCTGTAACCATTCGCGGTATACGCCCCGATATCCGTTCGTCTAGAATCCGCGTAACTTTTACACATGGTCCCCCATAACGCAGGCGGGGAAGCCGGCAGACGCTGGCGCGACGGCGCTTCACACGCGCCGCGCGGGCACGGTGGCTGCCGGTTCGATGCGCCTTTCGCTGCCCCCGGCCGCCTGCCCGCAAGCATGATGAACGCACTGGAACAAGAGCTCGCCACGCTGATCATCGGCGAACTGAATCTCGAAGACGTCTCGCCCGACACGGTGACGGCCGCGACCGCGCTGTACGGCGAGGGCTTCGGGCTCGACTCCATCGACATCCTCGAAATCGCGCTGCTGATCTCGAAGAAGTACGGCTTCGAGCTGCGCTCGGACAACCCGGACAACCAGCAGATCTTCTCGAATCTCGGCGCGCTGGCCGCCTACGTCGCCGTGCATCGCACGAAGTGACGGCGGCGCGATACGGCACGCCATGGACGACGGCACGCGGCGACGCCTGCGGCACGATACGAGGCGGCGGCGTCGCTCAACGCGACGTGTAATGAACGGAGCCATTCGATGCGGGCGCTCGTAACGGGCGGCAGCGGCGCACTGGGGCAGGCGATCTGCACGGCGCTCGCGCAGGCCGGCCATGAAGTGTGGGTGCATGCGAACCGGAATCTCGCCCAGGCGCAGGCCGTCGCGCAGCGGCTCGTCGCGGCCGGCGGCGCCGCGCATGCGATCGCGTTCGACGTGACCGACGCCGACGCGACGCTCGCCGCGCTCGCACCGTTCGTCGACGGCGCGCCGGTGCAGATCCTCGTCAACAACGCGGGCATCCACGACGACGCGCCGATGGCCGGCATGTCGCGCCGCCAATGGCACGACGTGATCGACGTGACGCTCAACGGCTTTTTCAACGTCACGCAGCCGCTGCTGCTGCCGATGATCCGCACGCGGCGCGGGCGCATCGTGAACATCGCGTCGGTCGCCGGCGTGACCGGCAACCGCGGGCAGGTCAACTATGCGGCCGCGAAGGCCGGGCTGATCGGGGCGACGAAATCGCTGTCGCTCGAGCTCGCGTCGCGCGGCATTACCGTGAACGCAGTCGCGCCCGGCGTCATCGAATCGCCGATGGCCGGCGACGCGTTCCCGATCGAACGGATCAGGCAGCTCGTGCCCGCGCAACGCGCAGGCCGGCCCGACGAAGTCGCGGCGATGGTCGCGTATCTGGTGTCCGATGCGGCCGCCTATGTGACCGGGCAGGTACTGTCGGTCAACGGCGGACTTGCATGACCGCGCGTGCGTCCCACGCCGCGCCGCTTGTTGAGGAAATCGAAGTGTCAGTGCAACTAGTCGGCGCCGAACGGCGCGTGTGTTCTCCGTCCACCGTCCCGGCCGCAGCCGCAGCCCCGTATGGCGCGCGCGCCGTGCGTCGTGGCGGCGGTCGTGCCTTGCGATTCGTCCGCAGCGCGGAGGCGCGGCTCGCCGCGCCGCAGCACGGTACGCAACGGCGCGGCGACGCGTTCCGGCAGACGTTTCCCGGCGCGCGCGCCGCGATCGAAGGCGTGCTGCGCGACGCGGCCGGCCTGGGCGTACGCACGTCGTTCGTCCACGCCGATGCATGCGGCGGCAATCCGCCGGTCGAGATCGACGCGAGCGCCGCCCATCCGCCGGAGCATCGGTCGTGAAGCGCGCCGGCCTGTCGCTGCGCGAGCCGTCGCCCGGCATCGACGAAGCCTGCCGGCAGTCGCCCGCAGGTCATACACTTTTGTCAGGATCATCGTCTTCGCAATCGGTCGTTCCCATGTCCCAGCTGCACGCGTCGACCACCCATCTCGTGCTGATCCCGAGCTACAACCCCGGCGTCAAGGTCGACACGACCGTACGCAACGCGCGTGCGCAGTGGAACCCGGTGTGGGTCGTCGTCGACGGCAGCACCGACGGCAGCGCCGAGCGGCTGCAGGCGATGGCCGAGCGCGATCCCGGCCTGCGCGTGATCGTGCTGCCGCAGAACCGCGGCAAGGGCGCGGCCGTGCTGGCCGGGCTCGACGCGGCCGCCGCGAGCGGCTTCACGCACGTGCTGACGATGGATTCCGACGGCCAGCATCCGGCCGAGCTGATTCCGCAATTCATGGCCGCGTCGCAGGCGGCGCCGGACGCGATGGTGCTGGGCCTGCCGAAATTCGACGCGAGCGCGCCGCGGCTGCGCGTGCAGGGCCGGCGCCTGTCGAACGGCTGGGCCGACCTCGAGACGCTGTGGGCCGGGATCGGCGATTCGCTGTACGGCTTTCGCGTGTATCCGATCGCGCCGCTCGCCGCGATCATGCACCGGCAGCCGTGGATGCGCGGCTTCGACTTCGATCCCGAAGCGGCCGTGCGGCTTTGCTGGGCCGGCGTGCGGCCGATCCGCATCGACGCGCCGGTGCGCTATTTCGGCGCCCACGAGGGCGGCGTGTCGCATTTTCACTACGGTCGCGACAACGCGCTGCTCGCATGGATGCACGTGCGGCTCGTCGCCGGCTTCGTGCTGCGGCTGCCGCTGCTGGCCGCGCGGCGGCTGACGCGCCGCTCGCGCCGCGCGTTCGACCGGCCGCGACGCGGCGATCGACCGTCCCGCTGACCGTCAATCCGTTAACTATTGTTACTTTCGGCCGATTGCGCCGGCAATGGTCCTGTCATTAGACGTAAACGTCTGGTAATTTTCTGCCGGATTATGCAAAATCGCCGCTCCCAAATAAAACAACCGAGGGTTACGGAATGCATATCAAGAAAGCGGCGGCAGCGTGTGGCGTGGCGTTCCTGTTGAGCGCGTGCGGCGGGGTGCAGAACCTCGACGCGAACGGCCTGACGTCGGCGGGCACCAGCCTGTTCAAGGCGGCGACGCTGTCGGACAGCGACATCGCGGCCCTGTCGAACGACTCGTGCAAGGCGAGCGACGCGGAATCGAAGATCGCCGCGCCGAACAGCGCGTATTCGAAGCGTCTGACGAAGGTGATGAAGGGCTTCGGCGACATGACGCTGAACGGCCAGAAGATCAACTACAAGGTCTACGTCACGAAGGACGTCAACGCGTGGGCGATGGGCAACGGCTGCGTGCGCGTGTACAGCGGCCTGATGGACATGATGAACGACGACGAGCTGCGCGGCGTGATCGGCCATGAAATGGGCCACGTCGCGCTGGGCCACTCGAAGAAGGCGATGCAGACGGCCTACGCCGTCAGCGCGGCGCGCACGGCGGCCGGCGCGGCCTCGCCCGGCGTCGCGGCGCTGACCAGCTCGCAGCTCGGCGACATCACCGAGAAGTTCATCAACGCGCAGTTCTCGCAATCGCAGGAAAGCGCGGCCGACGACTATTCGTTCGACCTGATGAAGCAGAAGAACATGAGCCAGAAGGGCCTCGTCACCGCGTTCCAGAAGCTCGCGCAGCTCGACGGCGGCAAGAGCTCGATGATGAGCTCGCACCCGTCGTCGACGAGCCGTGCGCAGCACATCCAGGATCGCATCGCGAAGGGCAGCTGATCGCCGTTGCCCGCCGCGCGGCCCCGGCCAGGCCCGCGCGCCCGGATGAACAAAACCCCATGCCCTCGCGGGCATGGGGTTTTTGTTTGTGGCGAGCGCCGCGCGAGGGGCTTACGGCACCATGCCCGGCAGCAGGTAGGCCTGTACGAGCGTGATCACGCCGACGATCACCGCGAACAGCAGGCTGTGGCGCACCGTGAAGCGGAACAGCTCCGACTCCTTGCCGACCAGGCCGGTCGCCGCGCATGCGACGGCGATCGATTGCGGCGAGATCATCTTCGCGGTCACGCCGCCCGTCGTGTTGGCGGCGACGGCCAGCGTCTCGGGCACGCCGAGCTGGTGGGCCGTGGCCTGCTGCAGCGAGCAGAACAGCGCGTTCGACGACGTGTCCGAGCCGGTCAGGAACACGCCGAGCCAGCCGAGGAACGGCGAGAAGAACGGGAACGCGGCGCCGGTCGCGGCGAGCATCAGCGCGAGCGTCGACGACATCCCCGAGTAGTTCGCGACGAACGCGAACGCGAGCACCAGGCCGATCGACAGGATCGGGCGCGTGAGCTCCTTCAGCGTCTCGCCGAACGTGACGAGCGCGTCGCGCGGCTTCATCCGCAACAGCACCATCGAGATCAGCGCCGTCACGAGGATCGCGCTGCCGACGGCCGACAGGAGGTCGATCTTCAGCACGGCGTCGAGCACCTTCGGCGCAGCCGCGATCGGCGCGCCCTTCACGACCAGCTGGTCGAGCCCGGCGACGTGGAATTTCAGCACGGTTGCCGCGAGCGGGCCGTGCGCCGCGAACAGCGCCTTGAACGGCGCGAGGCTCCAGACGGTGACGACGGCCGTCAGGATCAGAAACGGCGACCATGCGCGCACGGTCTGCGCGAGCGAGTACGGCGACGCCTGACGGCTCGAGCCCGCGGCGTTGCCGCCGGCACCGAAGCCGGCGAGCGCGGCGCCGCCGCCGGACGTGACGACGCTGCCGGCCGTCGCTTTCGCGCTGCTCGGCTGCCAGACCTTCAGGAACGTGGCGAGCGACACGAGGCTGACGAGCGACGACGTGATGTCCGGCAGCTCGGGCCCGATATGGTTCGACGTGAAGTACTGCGTGACCGCGAAGCTGCCACCCGCGACCAGCGCGGCCGGCCAGGTCTGCCGCACGCCGCGCAGCCCGTCCATCATGAACACGAGCCAGAACGGCACGGCGAGCGACAGCAGCGGCAGCTGGCGGCCGGCCATCGCGCCGATGTGGAACGCGTCGATGCCGGTCACCTGCCCGGCGACGATGATCGGAATGCCCATCGCGCCGAACGCGACCGGCGCGGTATTCGCGATCAGGCACAGTCCGGCCGCGTGCAGCGGCTTGAAGCCGAGGCCGACGAGCAGCGCGGCTGTGATCGCGACCGGCGCGCCGAAGCCGGCCGCGCCTTCGAGAAACGCGCCGAACGAGAAGCCGATCAGCAGCATCTGCAGCCGCTGGTCGTCGGTGATCGACAGCACCGACGCACGGATGATGTCGAACTGGCCGGTCTTCACGACGATCTTGTACAGGAACACCGCCGCGACGATGATCCACGCGATCGGCCAGAGGCCGTATGCGAAGCCGAAGCCGGCTGCCGCGAGCGCCTGCCGCACGGGCATCCCGTAGGCGAGGATCGCGACGCCGAGCGACAGCAGCAGCGTGATCGCGGCGGCCGCGTGCCCCTTCATCCGCAGTGCGGCGAGCGCGACGAAAAAGAAGATGATCGGAATCGCGGCGACGAACGCCGACAGCCCGAGGCTGCCGAGCGGCGTGTAGATCTGGTGCCAAACCTGCATGGTGGTCTCCTCCATGGATTGCTGTTGGTACGGGTTTTGAATGGGCGGCTATTCGGGTTGTCCGCGCGCGCGCAGCAGGTCGGACAGGCTGCGCGGCGCCGGCTCGAGCGGCGTGCGGTGCCGGGTCCAGCCGAGCTGCTTCGCCGGCGTCAGCGCGCGCAGCCGCGTTGCGGCCCAGCGGAACGCGCGATACGCGCGCGGATGCGCGAACGCGCCGGACCAGAAGCGCCACACGAGGTCTTCCGCCCGGTTGTAGTTCGCGCCCTGGCCGCGCAGCGGGTGCGCCACGGCCTCGTCCGGCTTGCGGTTCGCCTCGGTGCGCAGCCGCACCAGCAGCTGCGGGATCGGAATGCGCACCGGGCACACCTCGCCGCATGCGCCGCACAGCGTCGATGCGCTCGGCAGGTCGGCCGTCGCATCGAGGCCGAGCAGGTGCGGCGAGATGATCTTGCCGATCGGGCCGGGATAGGTGGTCCCGTACGCGTGGCCGCCGATGCGCGTATAGACGGGGCAGTGGTTCATGCACGCGCCGCAGCGGATGCACTGCAGCGTCGCGCGCAATTGCTCGTCCGCGTAGGCCTGCGTGCGGCCGTTGTCGAGCAGCACGAGATGCAGCTCGCGCGGGCCGTCGCGTTCGCCGTCGCGGCGCGGGCCGGAGATCAGGTTGAAGTAGGTCGTGATCGCCTGGCCGGTGGCCGAGCGCGTCAGCAGGCTCGCCAGCGGCACGATGTGTTCGAGCTTCTCGACGACCTTCTCGATGCCCATGATCGCGATGTGCGTGTCGGGCACTGTCGTCGACAGCCGGCCGTTGCCCTCGTTCTCGACGAGCCACAGCGTGCCCGTGTCGGCCGCCGCGAAATTCACGCCGGACAGGCCGATGTCCGCTTCCGCGAACGCGCGGCGCAGCGCGCGCCGGCCGGTCTGGATCAGCGCGTCGACATCCTCCGTGTAGCGGGTGCCGGCGATGTGCTGCTCGAACAGCGCGGCGATGTCGGCGCGCGTCTTGTGGATCGCCGGCATCACGATGTGCGACGGCTTCTCGCCCGCGAGCTGGACGATGAACTCGCCCATGTCGGACTCGATGCAGTCGACGCCGCGCTCCGCGAGGTAATGGTTCAGCTCGATCTCCTCGCTCGCCATCGACTTGCCCTTGATCACGCGGCGCGCGTTGCGCGCCTGCGCGATGCCGAGCACGATCGCGTTCGCGTCGTCGGCCGTCTCGGCCCAGTGCACCTGCACGCCGGCTGCGGTGAGCTTCGCCTCGAGCCGTTCGAGCAGCGCCGGCAGCTGCGCGAGCGCATGGCGGCGCACGGCTTCGCCGACGTCGCGCAGCTGCTCGAGCTCGGCGCCGTCGGGAAACTGGCTCGCGCGCTTGCCTTGCAGGAAGTCCATCGCGCCGCGAAAGCTGCGGCGCAAGGCGGGATCGTCGAGCGCGGCGCGCGCGCGGGTCTTGAAGTCGCCGGGGGCGACGAAGTGCAGCGGCTGGTCGCTCATCGCGGCAGCTCCTGGAAAGCGGGTGCGGCGGATGCATCGGCCGGTTCGGTGACGATCACGACCCACAGTTCGCGCGGGCCGTGCGCGCCGTACGCGAGCGTCTGCTGGATGTCGGAAGTCTTCGACGGGCCCGATACCAGCACGAGGTTGGTCGGCATGCCGGCATGCCAGCGCTCGGCGTGCACGGCCGCGTGCAGGTCCGTGTGCAGCGTGCGCGCGTGCACCAGTGCGACGTGCAGCGGCGGCACCAGCGACACCGTGCGCGGCGTGCCGGCGTCGGGCGCGAGCACGACGGTGCCGGTCGCCGCGATGCCGGAGCGCGCCACCGTGAAGCCGGCGTCGATCGTGTCGAACAGTTCGGTCTTCCACGCGTCGATTGGGCGATCGAACGGCACCGGCGCGACCGTCTCGGGCAGCG
Organism: Burkholderia sp. B10; assembly: GCF_004368385.1. Lineage (NCBI taxonomy): Bacteria > Pseudomonadati > Pseudomonadota > Betaproteobacteria > Burkholderiales > Burkholderiaceae > Burkholderia > Burkholderia sp. B10. Next base: position 19,170 of record NZ_PQMX01000090.1, read on the forward strand.
CGTGCGCGAGCGCCGCGGCTTCGGCGCGGGCCGGGTCGAGCAGCAGCCGCCGCACGCCGGCCGCCGCGAGCTTCGCGGCGAGTTGGGCGGGCCATGCGTCGGCGCTCGCGCACCAGACGTCGGTATGCGACGCGGCGAGCGCGGCCTGCATCGTCTGCACTAGCGTGTGGAGATCGGCGGCGAGCGGGGCGCGCTGCGCGGCGTAATGCTCGCCGATGCGCGTGTCGACCGCGGCGCTCGCGTGCCCGGCGACGCCGGGCGCGGCGGCGCGCAGCCGCGCGAGGATCGCGTCGCGGGCGCTCATTGTGCATCTCCGCTCAGCGACGCCGCGCCGGCCGTGCGGCGCCACAGGAAGCTCGCGAGGTGCTCGACGGCGAGCTTCGCGCCGGCCTTGTCGGCCGCATGGCCGATGTTGAGCAGGCAGCCGCAGTCGGCCGACACGAGCCGGTCGCAGCCGGTCGCGCACGCCGACGCCACCTTGTCCTGCACCATCGCGCCCGAAATATCGGGGTGCTTCAGCGAGAACGTGCCGCCGAAGCCGCAGCATTCCGATTCGCGTTCATGCTCGACGCGCGTGACGCCCGGCAGCGCATCGACGAGCGCGACGCCGTGGGCGCGCGTGCCCATCTCGCGGCGGGCCGCGCACGACGTGTGCAGCACCACGCGTTCGTCGGGGCCGGCTGGCGGCGCGATGGCGTCGAGCCGCACGTGCAGCACGTTGACGAGGAATTCGGCGAGTTCGTAGGTGCGCTCGGCGATCGCACGGGCCTTGGGGCCGTGCACGGGATCGTCGGCGAACAGGGTCGGCCAATGGTGCCGGATCATGCCGGCGCAGGAGCCGGACGGGACGATCACCGGCCACGCGTCGCCGAACAGGTCGAGCTGCGCGGCCGCGACGCGGCGCGCTTCGTCGGGATTGCCGCTGCTGTAGGCCGGCTGCCCGCAGCAGCTCTGGCCGCGCGGATAGTGGACGGTCAGCCCTTCGCGCTCCAGCAGCCGGACCGCGTCGAGGCCGGCTTCCGGCACGAACAGGTCGACCAGGCAGGTCGCGAACAGGTACACGTGCGCGGGGGCGACAGCGGGGTAGGGCCTTGGGTTCATGTCTCGCTCCAGGTACGCCGTCCCGGCATCTGCATGCGGGCGGCCATTTCGCTGCATAATTCCCGCGACGGCGCTGGAGCTCAAATTGGTTGGGCCAATCGACGCGACAGCGATACGAAACGGGGAGACGGCAATGGCGGCGATGACGGCACGGGGCCGGACCGAAGTGGTGATGCGCAAGATCGAGACGGCGCTGCTCGACGGCACGTGGCCGGCGGGCGCGCGGCTGCCGGCCGAGCGCGTGCTCGCGCAGCAGTACGGGGTCGCGCGCAATACCGTGCGCGAGGCGACCCAGCGGCTCGTCGCGCGCGGGCTGCTGCAGAGCCGGCGCGGCGCGGGCGTGTTCGCGACCGACCAGTTGCGCGCGGGCATCGCGTCGCCGTGGGGCCAGCTGGTCGCCGATCATCCGGCGCTGCGCGACGACATCCTCGAATTCCGTCGCGTGCTCGAAGGCGCGACCGCGTATTTCGCCGCGCTGCGTGCCGATGCGAACGACCGGCGCCGGATCCGCGGGCTGCTGCGCGAGCTGGAGACTGCGCATGCGAACGACGACGCGGTCGTCGAGGCGTCGGCCGACGCGAAGCTGCACGAGGCGATCGCGCTCGCGTCGCACAACACGATGTTCCTGCACCTGCATACGAGCGTGCTCGGGATGCTGCGCGAACACATTTCGATCAACGTCGCCGGGATGACGACCGACGACGAGCAGGCATCCGAACTGCTGCTGCAGCAGCATCGTGTGGTGTGCGATGCGATCTGCGCACACCGGCCCGAGGAGGCGCGCACCGCGATGCAGACCCATATCGACTACGTGCGCAGCCACTTCGAGCGTAACGGCGCCGCGTCGTGAGATTGGTTGGACCACGGCGCCTGTGGCCCGTGCCTGAACGCGCTGGCGGTGGGGCGGTGCGAGGGG